>NZ_JBFAOM010000029.1:0-128518 GCF_040675235.1 Nonomuraea sp. NPDC049637 | reverse complement strand
ATCCAGCCCCGTGACCCACTCCTGAAGATCAGCAGTGGTTAAGTCATCTGGCATGCCTCCACGTTACAGATCACAAAACCTCGCTGCAGTACTAGCCGAAGACGACGCCTGGCAGCCCGCACATGTAGCCGTGGCGCTGGGCCGCCCCGCTACCTGGACCGACCCGCTTCGCGCCGTCAATCTGTTCGGCCGGCTCATCATCCAGATCCGCTCCCATGGCCCCCAGACGCTCGCACGGTGGCTTCACTATGCCGTACGCGGCGCCGCCACCAGCGCGAACACCTCCGATGCCGCCGCCGACATCACCGCCTTGCTCCTGACCATCGCGATCCAGGCCGGACGGACACCCGCGCACGATGCCGTGCACCTGATGACCGCAGCGAAGGCAGGGCTTGCTGACGCAGCTGACCCGATCAGCCTCCCGGTCCTGACCCGTTGCCCAGATGCGCCTGCCTTCTACGTGACGACTTCGCGCAAGAACTGTCTGCTGCGGCGGCCACGCGCCTTGCCCTTTCTCTGTTTGCGGGCCTTGCTGATCCGGATCGGTACGCGGTCCTTGAGGCGCTGCTCGCCTGATCCCTCACCTTGGCGCTCGCTCTCACGTGCGCTGCCCTGGTCATGGGGAGATGCGGCGCATCCTCATGGCAGGACATTCGTGTGGCGACGCGTTCTCCGGACGAGCGACACCTCCACCACCAGCTGGCAGCTCGACGAACAAGGTCTCGTGCTCAAGGAGATCGACCCGCGCGGCAACGTCGACGGAGCCGACCCCGACGCCTTCACGACCCTGTTCACCCATGACGTCACCGGTCGCCTCATCGAGGCCAAGCTGCCGCTGGCGCAGATCGAGAACAACGGCCAGGTCGCCACAGTTCAACCCATCACCAGGTTCGGCTACAACACCACCGGCGACCAGACGCATCTGGTCAACCCGGAAGGTCGGGTAGTGGTCTCCACGTCCGACCGTCTCGGCAGGCCCACCTCCGCCACCGGGGTCAGCTACACCCCGCCCGGAGGCGCCGCCATCAGCCCGACGATGTCGCTGTGAGCAGTTCGGCCAGCCGATGGACGGCGTGCTCGTCCAGCTGCGCCTCGCCGCGGTCGTAGCGCTGGGTGGTGACGGGGGAGGCGTGCCCCAGGAGCGCCTGGACCTTCTCCACCGGGACGCCCATGGCGAGCAGGAGGGTGGCGGCGGTGGCGCGGAGCATGTGCGGGGTCAGCTTGGCCACGTCCAGGCTGGCGGCACGGGCGGCGCGGCGGAGCGCGGTCTGTTGCCGCCAGCGGTCGAAGCTGCGGCCGTCGGTGCGCCGTAGCAGCAGGTCGCCGGGTTTGCGGCCGGCCAGCAGTGGCCTCAGCAGCGCCATGGCCACCTCCGGTAGCGGCACCACGATGACGGCGCCGCCCTTGAGCCGGAAGCGGATCACCCAGTGACCCGCCCTCGGGGTGGGCGGTCACGCTGAGCACGTGTACGAATCGGGTGCCGACCTCCACGACGAAGAAGACGTACAACCGGCGCAGCGTGACGGTGTCCACCGTGAAGAAATCACACGCCGGCGTGCTCGCGGCGTGGCAGCGGAGGAAGTCTCGCCAGCGGTCGCCAGCACGTCGCGGCGCCGGACCCAAGCGCCCCCGCTTCAGGACCCGACGGATCGTCGCACCGCTCACCTGATGGCCCAGATGCCGCAGTTCGCCCCGGATGCGCTCGTAGCCCCAGCGAGGATTCTCTCGCGCCAGCTGCTGGATCAACGTCACTACCGCCGAACCGTCGCAGGCCGCCCCATCCCTCGGTTCGGGTAGGTCCAGTGACGCGCGACCCAACGCCGGTGCCGGCGCAGCAGCGTCCCCGGCGTCACCAGTCGCTGTGCCCGCATCATCTCCGGCGGTCTGCGGGCCAGCGCAGACAGCACCGCCCTATCTGCCCACGACAGCCTCGGACGGCCAAGTTGACGGCGCAACACGGCGACCTCGTGCCGCAGCACGAGGATCTCCATGTTCTAGGTCGCGTTGCTACGAGTCGGCAGCATTAGCCAGCCCACGATGCGGCAAAAGATCAGATAGAAGAGACGGAGCGCCACGAGCTGGAGCATGCCCGCCCCAGCTACTGCTCCGACCTGGAAACCAAGACAAACCCGCAGCTCACGGTCGTGAACGGAGTATTGACACCCTTCAGGTCCAGTCCGGCTCCTGGGCCTTCACCCAGCACGCCAAGGACGCCGGCCTGTTGCCCTCGATGGGCAGCGTCGGGGACTGCTTCGACAACGCCATAATGGAGTCGTGCTGGTCTCGCATGCAGGTCGAGCTCCTCGACCATCAGCACTGGAACACTCGGATCGAGCCGGCGAACGTGATCTTCGAGTACCTGGAGATTTGGCACAATCGGCAACGACGGCACAGCAGCCTGGGCGCGCGCTTGCCTCTTTGGACGGTCGCCCAGTGTCTCGGCAGGTGATCGTACGCCTGCTCTGATTTGGCAACGGTGGGGTCGTGCTAGGCCGCGCCGTCGACCGGATGGGAGCCCGCACTCCGAGGTCTTGCCATGATGGTCTGCATGTCCACTGGTGAATCGTCCCGCGCGCTTTTGATCATCGGCACGGTGGGAGCTGGCAAGACCTCCGTTGCGGAGATGATTGGCGATCTGCTCTCCGACGCCGGGATTGCCCATGCTGTCATTGACTTGGATGCACTTCGCCGATCTTGGCCTCCGCCACCGGATGATCGGTTCAACTTCGAGATGACCCTCCGGAATCTGCGCAGCGTTGCTGGAAACTATCTGGACGCTGGGGCTGTCCGACTCGTCATGGCCGGCGTCGCTGAGACTCCAGAGCAGCGCAGGCGGTATGCAGAGGCGGTCGGCGTCGAGTTGACGGTATGTCGACTCCTTGTAGCGCTCCCTGTTGTCCGTCAGCGGCTGGCCAGGCGTCACCAAGGTGAGGAAGCCGCCCTTCAGTGGCATCTCAACAGGTCGGGCGAGCTTGACCAGATCATGGACAATGCTCAGCTCGAAGACGTTGTCGTCGAAGCCTCCGATGGTTCCGTTTCGGAGGTGGCCGAGGCCGTGATGAAAGCTATCGGCTGGGTCTGAAGCAGGCAGGTAAGCCACCAGCGGTACGAAAGCCCAGGGCAAGTCCGGACGGGGTAGGCAACTACGTCCGGGCCTCCCTTGAGCCGCAGGCAAGAGTACCGACGTGTGTCACGGAGGCTCGCATGGCTGGCCGAGCAACTCGGGCACCAGTTCGTCGAGCCGCGTCAGGAGAGCCTCGATCTCGCTGAGGGCGTGGGCGAGCAGCCACACGTGGCGCCAAAAGGCGTGGCCCCGGTCCTGGTCAGAGTGGCACGGCCCAGTTGTCGCCATCGGTCGGCTCGTCCGGTGATGTGCACTGCCAGGCGCGGCGAGATTTCTCCTCGGCATCGTTGCCCAGCCGCGGCGGGAGAGGCGGCCCTCGATCAGGCCAGGGCAGTCTTAGCCCAGCTCCGGCGGGCCCCATTGGGACAACGGCTGATCACGGTCGCGATGAGATACCGCGCACGTCACCGCGCACGTCACCGCGATCGTCTGACGACTGGTGCCCGCCCTGCGACGACAGGTCAGGGCCGCTCATTCGACCCGTCCTTGGCAGATGGCGGTGCAGGTGCGCTGGTCGGTGAGGTGCCGGGTGGGATCGTGGGCGCGCGCCGTCGTAGACCACCTGGCCGGCCACCCGGTCGCTGAAGTGCGGCCGCAGATCCTTCACCACCGCCACGACGTCGCCGTGGTCGACCACGTTCGTCCAGACCAGTCTGTCACCGCCCGGCCAGCGGCTCTGCGGATCGGGGACGACCCCAGCCGGTCGAAGATCATTAGCGCGCCGAGCGGCGACTCTCGCGTGACCAGGGCGCACCCATACCCGTCCTCATCCTTGTTCTCGTGTGTCAGTGCGCACAGCGCCTCTTTAGGCGACCACCGAGCCGAGCGAATGCGCCACCCCAGCCGCGTGTCCGGCCCTTTCAGCGCCGTCACCCGATCTCGCGCCGCCTGCCGTAACTGCGGATCGGGCAGATACCGGCGCACCTGCTTCAGTTGAACACCAGCGTCTGTAAGGCCAGGTCGGCGAAGAACCGCGGCGCCGACGACGCCCGCAGCGCCGCCTGCACCGACCGCGGCGCGCGCACCAAGGTGTCCCCGTCGGGCGGCGACACCTCCGACTCGAACTCTGCCGCCACCAGGCCGGCAGCTCAGCCTCCAGCCCGTCCTCCACATCGACGGCGGTGTAGAGCAGATCGTCTACCGCAGCGTCTCACCGGGCGGCCGGTGTTCTGGTCGTCGACGTGACTGAAGCCGAGTTTGACGAGGGCGTTCACGTCGTCATGGTCAAGCCCGCGACCGGGGGATGTCGGGCTAGGAGGGGTACAGGACGACCTCTCGTGCTCGGCGATGCTGTGGGGGAATGCGAGGCGGCGCGGGGTGAGGCGGGCCCTGTGCCGGGCTCCTCGGATCTACCAGCTGAAGGGCGGCCGGGGCGTTGTCGTCCTCGGGGTGGTACTCATCGCCGTAGACGTCCTCACAGCCGAGGCCGGGGGCGGCGACATGGCACGTTCGGCGCAGTCGTGACGCCGGTGCGCGGCCGCGGGCAAGGCGGATGAGCTGGGCGAGTCGGCGGTGCGGTACTTGTAGGGGCTGAGTTCGCTACAACCCGTGTCGGCAGGACGGAGAGCCATTCACTGCTCACGGCTCGCGAGATTTTCTGGGCCGCGTACCTCACGGAATCATTTCGCTGAGGATAGAGGCGCGTGGAGCGTCACGAACGCCGGGAGACGTCCGACCGCATCGAGGCGGGATCACCCAGGGAGGCGCGCCGGTCACGATGCTTCCTCCATCATGACCGCGATGGGCCTGGCCAGCTCGTCCAGATCGGCGAAGAAGCGGTCGGGATCGATGGCAGCTTCTGGTGGGTGGACTCCTGGCCGGACGACAGTGCCGTCGAGCAGCTGGGCGAGCCCCGCCGCTGCCGGGATCCCGGTGGCCTCGGACATGTTCTTCATCAGCCCGCCCGCGCTGACAAGGTGGGCCAGGACCGTCAGCGGACGACCGTCCCTGGTTCCTGTGGCGGCGGCGAAGAACGGCGGCAGGGAGCCGGGCGTGCTGAACTTGACGGCGCGCAAGGCGGCCCGTACGGCGCGGCGCATCGTCGGTTTCGCCAGGTCCGCGGCTGCCGTCTCGTTGGTGAGCCTGCCGCTGTCCATGTCGCTGCGGAGCACGTCCAGGTAGGCCACGGCACCAGGCGTGATGACCATGAGATTGGCCGCGTCTCCGGTGGGTCGATAGCTGCGTTGCAGAGTCACCGGCTCGGGATGGCCGACGGTGTACGCGGTGCCCTTGTGGCCACCGGGCAAGGTGAGCGCGACCGGCCGCAGCGGTGGCTGCTGCACGATCTCGCCGTTGCTCACCACAGCAACCGTTCCCCTGATCTGCTGCATCCAGTGCACGGCGGCCGCGATCGGACGACCGTCCGGACCGCATAGAACAGTATCGTCGGCGCCGGCACCCGGCACGTCGACGGGCCAGGCCGTGTAGAGGTCGGTCACGGCGTCGAGCCGGGCTACGGCCCTGGCCGCGAGCAGGTTGCTGATGCCGGGGCTCGCGCCCATCCCGATCACGGCGCGTACCCCTGCCGCCCGGGCGTCGGCGTCCAGATCGAGCATCTCCAACGTGGGTTCCCAGTCGTCACAGATGTCGATGTAATGCGTACGAGCGCGGATCGCCGCCCGCAACACACCCAGGCCGAACCGGTAGTACGGACCGACGGTGTTGATGACGATGTCGACATCGCTGAGCGCTGCGTCGAGCTCGGCCTCATCGGTGACGTCAACCTTGCAGGAACTCATCCGTACCCCCGAACCGCCCAGTTCATGGGCGAGTCGCGCTGCTGCGTGCGAATCGCGATCGGCGACGACGATCTCCCGGATGCCGGGCAGCCCGGTCGCCACGCGCACCGCGACCCGGCCCATCGCACCGGGTCCGCCGAGGGCGAGAACCTTCATGCGCCACTCCCTGAATACGTGACTGAAACTATCGTTTAACCTACGATCGTAGATGTGATGAAAATATCACTTGCGATGCTCATCCGCGAGCGTCCGGCGAGCCGGATTCTCGTCGTCGAGGCGCTGAGCGCCCTGCCGATCGGCGCGCTGACCCTGCCCTTCTCGACGCCGGACCGCGACCTTGTGCCCGACTGGGTTCAGCTCCTCGGCCTGACGATGCTCGTCGTGCTGTACGGCACGGCGCTGTCCACCTGGCGCCTGGTCATGGTCGGCGGATTGCGTTCGTCGCCGATGACCTGCCAACGGATCCGTGACGACCGGCGGCTTCGACTCTTGGTGCTGTGCTACCCACCCGTCCTGGCAATCCTGTTGACCCTGCCTCCCACCTGGACGGCGTTCTGGTTCGGGCTGACGCTGACCACAGTGGTCGGCGGCGCGGTTTCGCTGGTTCGGGTCGCGATCATGCTCCATGGTTCCGGAGCCTTGACCCGCCCTCTCTCTCGGCCGTTCACGGCCCGCTCACCGGGCCGCCGGGAAGACGCGTGATCCAGGAGTCCAGCTCGGTCATCCGAAGTGACTTCTTGTAATGATTCATGGCCCACGAAGGGGCCGAAGCGTCCATGGACGTCTTCAAGGCCATCGCCGAACTCTGCGACGGCGTCGAGGCGACCATCGCCGCCGTCCGGGACCTGGCCACTGGCTTCGCTTCGGACGATGCGGCGCCGGCGGCATCCCTGGATGAGAACGGCGGGCTGCCATGAGCGGCAGGCAGATATCCCGGCGGACCCATGGCGCTGTGAGACTGGCTTCACACGGGCCGAGAAGGACGTCGCGGACGTGATGATCCGGCTTCGCTGCAACCACGGCCGCGAGCCCAGCTACGCCGATATCGCCGCTGGCGTCTAGATCCCTGACGGCCACGGCTGCGGCAGGCCGTACGCGTCGTCTGGGTGATCGCGGCCAATCGGGGCGACCGCCTGGAACGGTTCCAGCTCTCGACCGACCTCGCCCGGTGTGACGCTGCCCGCCGCCGGGTCCGGCCCACCCGCTACATGCGCTCCGGGCACGGCGATCGAGTTCGCTTTCGCGAACTCGATCGCCAGTAAGGAGTTCGCCACGATGGCCCAGGCCGCCGACGAGTGCATCACGAAGTCGCCGGCCTTGACACAGTCGGCGAGCGGGCGGTCCGGCGCGAGAACACCAGCCTGCTGATCCAGATGATCGCTGGCCCGTAGGCCCGGCTCACCGATCCGGCAAGGGGTTGACCGAGACCACTTGCGCGTCGCGGCAGCGTTCTAAGGCGAACGAGGTCCTCACCGGGGGATGTCTACTCCTGGATGAGGATGCCCAACGCGCCAGCCAGGGCGCGAACCAGCCCCTGCGCGTCGCGGCTCTTGACGGTCGTGCCCTTGAGACTGGTGACACCACCGATCCCCAGCAGCACGCAGTCGGAGAGGTGCGCGCCGTCCATCTGCGCCTGGGAGAACTGAGCCCCACTTAGATCGCAGCGCTCGAAGCGAACTCCCCGCAGGTCGGCGTTCTGAAAATTAGCCTCCGGCATGATGCAGTCGCGGAAGACGGTGTTCTTGAACGTCGAGAATCGAAAGCCGATGAGATCGGCACGGCACGCGTCGAAGAGCACGTCACGGAACGAGCATTCGGTCCAGGTCATGCCGGTCAGCCGACTCGCCGACATGCGGACCCGATGCATGCCCGACGCCCTGGCCGTCATGTTGGACAAGTCGCAGCGCTCTAGCTCCACATCGACGAACCCGGCCCGGTACAGTTCGCTGCCCGCGAAGCTGGTGACGACGAATCGGCAGCCCTCATAGTCAGCCGCATCCACCTCGCGAGAAGTCAGGTCGCTGCCGTTGAATTCCAGGCCGCGGTAGGTGCCGTCGTCCTCCACGTCATGCTCGGGCAGCTGCGCCACGACCAGCGGCGAGGGCAATTTAGGTGCAGCCGGTGCTTTGAGCCGCTTCTGCTGTTGATGACGAGATCGGGAAGACATCGGGCAGCAGCCTAGCCCACGCCCGATCATCCTGCAGATGACCCCTGGCGCCCTACCGTTCAGGCCCCAGCGACGACCGAGACGAGATTCTCGCGGTCTTGACACTGCTGTGATCTGCACGAACACCAAGCCGTCAGTGTGAACATCAAGGACCTGGCAACGTCACGTTGCCCGGTTCTTCCCACTCCAGACGATCCGCAGGCGCGGCAGCTACGGCCGGCCTACTTGCCTTACATGGCTTAACGACCTTCAAGCAGCTGACCAGCCAGTTCGCTTGGCTACTCCAGATATCCATCGAACCGGCCGGGCGTAAGGCCTGGACGGTGAGGCGATGGCGGACCACTCCGGCGCCAGCGCGAGCGTCTGTTGTCACGTGCCTGTCTCGGAGGCTCTTCCGGCTGGGCACACGGCGTCAGTCACCATCGAGCGGCATGTGCGGAGGGAAGCGGTCATGTGGCCATACCGCATAGGCGCCCGGGCGAGGCCACGCTGCTCATAGCCGCCGAGTGCGGCGACCTGGTGCGGCCATGACGGGCGAACGAGCGAAGCTGCCGACGCACACCCGCGGTGCCGCGAACCTCGTCCGCCGAAACCTTCATATCCACTCAAACATGACTTCTGATACTATCGTTCTCATGACGAACGTTCCTATGTCGAAAGCATTGCGATACGTGGACGTGTTGGTCATCGGGGCGGGGCTATCGGGCGTCGGCGCCGCCTGCCGGCTGCGCAAGACGGGCCGTACCTACGCGGTGCTGGAGGCAAGGGCCCGTCTTGGTGGCACGTGGGACCTGTTTCGCTACCCGGGCGTCCGGTCGGACTCAGACATGTTCACCTTGAGCTACCCTTTCCAGCCGTGGCGGGGGAGCAAGTCGCTGGCTGATGGCGACAGCATCCGCCGCTACATCGAGGAGACGGCTCGCGAGCACGGCATCGACCGGCACATCCACTGCGGCGTCAAGATGGTGGCCGCCGCATGGTCCTCCAAACAGTCCCTGTGGGTCGTCGAAACCGAGGAGGACGGGCAGGCGCGGATGTGGACGTGCGCGTTCCTCTACATCTGCGCCGGCTACTACGACTACGAGCACGGCCACCAGCCGGACTTCGCGGGCCTCGACGCCTTCACCGGCCAATTCGTGCACCCGCAGTTCTGGCCGGACGACCTCGACGTGACCGGCAGGCGAGTGGTCGTGATCGGCAGCGGGGCCACCGCCGTCACGCTCATTCCCGCGCTGGCCAGGACTGCGAAAAAGGTCACGATGTTGCAGCGGTCGCCCACCTACCTGGCCTCCCTGCCCGAGGTCGACCGGGTGGCCGACGCGCTGCGCCGATGCCTGCCCCCGCGGCTCGCGCACGCGGTCATCCGAGGCAAGAACGTGCTGAACAGCCAGCTGACCTACTGGCTGAGCCGACGTTTCCCGGAACAGACCAAGCGGCACCTGCGCGCGGCCATCCTGCGACATCTGCCGGATCCCGGCTATCTGGAGCGGCATTTCACCCCCCGCTACCAGCCGTGGGACCAGAGGCTGTGTGTCGTACCCGACGGCGACTTCTTCCGCGAGGTGACCGCCGGCCGAGCGGCCGTGGTCACCGACAGGATCGCCCGGTTCGCGGAGCACGGGATTGTGCTGGAGTCGGGAGCGATACTCGAGGCCGACGTGGTCGTCTGCGCAACTGGCCTGTCGCTGATCCCCCTCGGAGGGATCCACCTCTCGGTGGACGGGCGCACCGTCGATGTGGCCCAGACCACCGCCTACCGCGGGCTGATGCTCAGCGGCGTGCCCAACCTCGCCTTCTGCGTCGGTTACACCAACGCCTCCTGGACGCTCCGCGCCGACCTGTCCTCGCGCTACGTCGTCCGCCTGCTCGGACACATGAGACGGCGCGGCCTCACCCTCGCGATGCCCGCCAGGCCCTCGGGCGAGGCCAGGCGGCCGCTGCTCGGCCTGACCTCCACCTACATCCAGCGCGCCGCGCACCTGTTCCCCCAGCAGGGCGAGCGCGACCCCTGGACAGTCGGTCAGAACTACCTGCTCGACCGGGCCCGGTTCCCCTTCCTCGACCTCCGCAAGGGAATGGTTTTCGATGACTGACCTGACCGGCCGCCGCGTGGTCGCCCTCGGCGGGGCTGGAGCGATGGGCCGGCCCGCGGTCGAGGCGCTGGCCACCCGCCGGGACATCGCGGAACTGGTGATCGCCGACCGCGACCTCGCCGCCGCCGAGCGGCTCGCCGCCCGGCTGGCCGGCACAGGCACCGCCTCCCTCGTCCCTGTCGCCGTCGACGCGACCGACCAGGCGGGGCTGCGCAGCCTCTTCCGCGATGCCGATCTCGTCGTCAACACCACTGGCCCCTTCTTCCGGCTCGGGGTGCCCGTCCTGCAAGCCGCGATCGACACGCGTACCCACTACGCCGACATCTGCGACGACTGGGAGCCGACGCTGGAGATGCTCGCGCTCGACGCCGAGGCGCGCGGCGCGGGAGTGACCGCCGTGATCGGTGCGGGGGCCAGTCCGGGCACCAGCAACATGCTGGCCGCGCTCGCCGTCCGCGAGTTGGAGAGCGTCGACGATCTGTTCACCGCGTGGCCCGTGGACGTGCCTTTCGTCGGCGACGACCCAGTCGAGAACGCCACCGCCGACGTCTCCGCCGCCACGGTCCACTGGATGCAGCAGCTGTCGGGAACGATCCGGACCTGGAGCGCCGGCGCGCCCGCCGTACGACCTCCGCTCGAAGCGGTCACCCTGGACTATCCGGGACTGGGCAAGGGCACCGCATACACCGTCGGCCATCCCGAGCCTCTCACGCTGTCGGCCACCCTCTCCGTCGCCGGCGACTCGGCCTGCGTCATGGTGGTCCAGCCGGCGACCGCCGCGTACCTCATGGCACTGCGCGACGACATCGATCGCGGGAAGCTGACGCTGGAGCAGGCCGCCGCCGCCATCGAGGACCCGGCCGCGGGCGCCCTCGCCCGCTCCGTTCTTCGCCGGCTCTCCCTGCGTGGCCCCGGCGCCCTGCCCGCCTTCTTCGCGCTGGCTACAGGCAGCCGGCACGGTCGGCCGTACACCGTGGGCGCACGACTCGTCGCCTCCCCTCGGGGGATGGCCAGGGCGACCGGGATACCGCTGGCGCTCACGGCGGGGCAGATCCTCGACGGGGCGGTCCGCGACTGCGGCGTGCATCCGCCCGATGCGGTGCTCGACCCCGACCGGTACTTCACCGAGCTGGCCGTCCACTGCGATCCGCCGCGGAGCGGAAGCGGCGACGTGGTCGCGGTGGATCGCGCCTGATGACCGCTCCGACGCTCCGCGGCGACGTCGCCTCCGGCTGGGAACCCGTCCGCGACGCCTTCGCCGCGCTCATGAACAGCCCGGCGGAGCGCGGCGCCGGATTGCACGTCATCCACCGCGGCTCCACCGTCGTCGATCTCTATGGCGGCGACCACGGCCCGGACACCACCCAGGTGATCTTCTCCGCCTCCAAGGGCGTGGCCGCCGCGTGCCTGGCGCTGCTGACCGACCGTGGCGAACTTGACCTCGACGCCGCCGTGACCAGGTACTGGCCCGAGTTCGGTCGCCACGGGAAGTCGGCGATCACCGTCGCGCAACTGCTGAGCCACCAGGCCGGGCTCATCTCTCCCGCGCGTCCTGTCACGCTCGCCGACGTGCTCGATGGACGCCCGCTCGCCGCCGCCCTGGCGGACGAGCGGCCCCGCTGGCCCGTCGGCAGGCCCGCCTATCACGCGGTCACCTGGGGAACCCTCGCCGACGAACTGGTGCGCCGCGTCACCGGTGGGCGGCTCGGCGAGGTGCTCGCCGAGTTGGTCTGCCGTCCCCACGACCTGGCGATCGGCATCGGCGCCCCCGCCGGGGCCGTGCCCCTGCCGGTGCACGCCGCCGCCCGGATCCCCTTCACGGTACGCCTGGTCACGGCGATCTTCGCCCGGCGAGGGACGCCGCTGTGGCAGGCGATGACCGTGCATGGCGCCATCGAGGAGCCTCCCGACGTGTGGGTGCGCCGCTCGGAGACCCTCAACGCCCAACTCCCCGCGGCCAACGCCGTCGCGACCGCCGCCTCGTTGGCCCGGCTCTATGCCATGCTGCTGCCGGGGACCAGGACTCCGCTGGTCAGCGATCGCACTCTCCGTGCTGTGACTCGTCCCCGGGTGGCCGGACGGGACCGGGTGCTCGGTGTTCCGTCGGCCTTCGGGTGCGGGTTCGCGTTGCCGAGCCGTGCCTGGTGGCTGGGGTCCGCCTCTGCCTTCGGCCATCCGGGGATCGGTGGCGCGCTGGGCCTGGCCGATCCCCGCCGGGGGCTCGCTCTCGCCTTTCTTCCGCTCGCCATGCCCGCCGACGCCCTGAAGGACGTTCGCCATCGCGCTCTGCTGAACGCGGTGGCGAAGGTCATCGGACCATGACGGTCGTCGCACACGTAGGGGGGCGCACCAACTATCGTGCATATTCGATAGTTGAATGACGGATAGACGAGGAGCCTCTCGTGAGGCACCCCGGCGCCCTGCTGTCCGCACGTACCCGACAGTGGGCGGCGTCGCCATCCCGGCGTGCCGCCCGGCCGTACTCGAAAGGCCCGCAGCATGACCGCCGAACCCCAGATCCCGGGAGCCGACGTCCAGGTCCCCACCCGGATGCTCGTCGAAGCGCTCGTCCGCGCCGACCTCACGGTCGACACGGGCGAACTCTACGCCACCGGCAACCTGCTGGGCATGACCGACCAACAGGTGCGCCTGTGCATCAAACGGCTGGTCGCCGAAGGGCGCTTCACCCACGAAGGCCGAGGACGCAAGGCGACGCTGCGGGCCACCGGCGCCACAGAGCGGATGCTGGGCCTCGACGTCGAATTCGTCGCCCACGCTTTCCGCCAGGACGCCGGGCTCGCCCCCTGGGACGGCACCTGGCACCTGGTCGCCTTCGCCGTTCCCGAGACCGCCCGTGCCGCCCGCGACGCCCTGCGTGCCGCGCTCACCCGCCTGGGCGGAGCTCCCATCCAGGGGGGCCTGTACATCAGCGCCAACCCGTGGGAACCCTACGTCCAGGACCACGCCCGCGACCTCGGCGTTCTCGGCCATCTCACGGTCGCGACCACCCGGGACCTGCGCCAGGGCGAGGAGGACGACCCGGCCGCACTCGCTCGCACCCTGTGGCCCCTGGCCGAGATCGCCGAGCGCTACCACCGGCTCACCGCCATCGCGGAGCCGCGCCTCGATCGCCTCCGCGACCACGCCGGTCTGTCGGAGGCGGAACGGCTGACCATCGCGGTGGAGCTGGCCGCCGAGTTCACCCGCGCCATAGAGCCCGACCCCCTCCTGCCTCCCCAGTTGCTCCCTCAGCCCTGGCCGGGCGGTCAGGCCCGGGCGCTCCTGGCCCAGTGCTGGGCGCTTCTGGCCGAGGCCGCCGCCCCGGCCAGCCGCGAGAGCACCCGCGTGTTCCGCCTCTACGACGACATGACCCGCACGGCAGAGGCCCGCCGGTAGGCGGCGGCCGCCTACCGGCGCGAGCGCTCTGGTCCGTGGTCCTTCGTGGTCAGCGCCCGTGCTTTTTCGCGTACTCGGTGAGCATGTCGAGGTAGCCGGGCACATAGAGCGAGCGAGGCGCGGCGACGGCTGTGATCACGGCCCAAAGGCTGTCGGGGTTGTCCAGTTCGTTCTTGACCGCGTTGTGGGAGCCGTTCGGGAGGTTCGCGACCGTGAGCAGGTCCCGGGGGACGCCTGCTCGATAGGCGGCTTCGGTCTCCTTGACGTCGACGTTGCGGTCGAGCTCCCCGAGTACGAGAAGCGTCGGCGTACGTACCTTCGGCAGCTGGTCGGTCACATCGGCGCGGAAGTTCTTGAGCACGAACCCCCAACGGTCCTTGCTCATCGGCGGGTTGTCCAGACCGGAGGCGACGTATTGGTCATATCCGACACCTTTCTCCAGGAGGCGGATCTGAGCGGCACGCCGACGGAGTTCGCTGTCGAGCTTGGCTTCCGGTGCGCCCTGCTCACGAAGTTCTGTCCGCAGGTTGTACTCGCCCTGCCGCAACCAGTTCACCGCCGCCCCGACCAGGATCATGAAGCGCAGGTCGGTACGCTCTCCCGCCACCTTGGGCAGCACCCAGCCACCCTGACTGATCCCCCACAGGCCCAGCCGGTTCGGGTCGATCTCCGGTTGCTTCTTGGCCCAGTCCAGCGCTGCTTCCACCTCCGCGCTGCGATCGCTCATGCTCTGGTGGAGCCAGTTCCCCGGCGCGCCGTCGATGCCGGGCTTGTTCCAGGACAGCGAGGCGTAGCCGGCACGTGCGAACGCCTCCCAGATGGGCCGGTAGAACCCGTCCCGGGAGGCGTCCGCCTCACCATCCCCGTGAGCGAAGACGACCAGTCCCCGCCGCCCTTCCCCCTCCGTCGGCAGGGCGAGCACCGCCTTCAGTGGGTGCTTCGGTCCGGGAATGGTGACCTGCACCTCGCGCACGGCGAAGTCGTTCTGCACGACGACCCACACCCCGAGCCCGGCCACCAGGGCGAACACGCAGGCGAGGGAGATCCAGAGTCGCTTGACCCAACGTCTTGCTTTCATGAAACTATCGTAACAGCTACGATAGTATGCAGAACTAACGAAGTGCTGCGTGTCTCCACTGACATGGAGATGTCGCCGCGCACCTCCAGGCGCATGTTGAAGTAGGGGTGGCCGTTGAACTTGAAATCAGATACTCCTCGTCGGGCGAGGAGGACACCTCCGTCATGCGGTGGACGTCGTAGCGGACGCTGAACTCGGCAGGCTGCTGGATCTGCGTCGCGCCTACGCCGACCTCGCGCCATCTTCGCGCCTGGCGTGGTCAGTGTGACTGGGTGCCGGAGGACGGCGACGGGCAGCGGCTCTCGCCGCTCTGTCCCGCGCGGCTGGGCTTCTGTCCGGGCGCGCGGAGCCGCTCATGTGGCCCGTCGTCGTGCTCGCCCGCGCCGATCGGCTCGCCGAGACAGCCGAGGCGAGAGCGACCGCGCTGGCCGTCAACCTTGATCTCGGCGGCTTCTCCGACCGGCTCCGTGACCAGGGCAGCCGGACGCTGCGAAATCTGCGGAGTTTGGCGGTTGCGTCACTCGTGTGGCTGGACTCTTGGCGCTCCCGCCAAAGCTCAGTCATAGGACCGGATTCACACTGGTGCGAACTCATCCAAGAAGAGAACCGCAGACCCCACGGAAGGACAGCAATGGTCAAGACGTCGGAAAGCAGCCTGCCCGCGGGCGAGCGCGTTCCTCCGGAGGACACGGCGGCGGCCGGAGTCGGGGAGGGGCCGGTTCGGGTTGCCCTGGACAAGGCGTTCACCAGGGCGGCCGCGGAGTTCGGTGATCCGGGCGTCCAGGCGGTCGCGATGTGCGACGGCGAGCTGATCTGGTCGGCGAACTCCGGCAAGGCGATCAACGACCCGCCCGCGCCGGTCACCGGCTCGACGATGTTCAGCTTCGCCAGCTTCGGCAAGCTGATTCTGTGCGCGTACACCCTACGCCAGGTCGAAAGCGGGGTCCTGGCCCTAGACAACCCGATATCGGCCTATGTCGGGCAGGACGTTCCGGGCTCCGACCTGGTCACGCCCCGGATGCTGCTCACCCACACCGCCGGCTACCCGGACCTGTACGAGCTCCCCGAGACCGCTCCGCTGTTCGAGGGCGGCGACCACTACGATCCGAACGAGCCCTACACCTTCGCCATGCTGGCGAAGGGCATCTTCCAGCCAGTCAACCCCGGCGAGCGGTTTGAGTACTCCAACGCCGGATTCCTCGTCCTGACGTACGTGCTGACCAGGATGTCCGGCGGAGACGAGGCGCTCGAGCGCGACCTCCGGCACTTCCTCCGACCGGCAGGGGTGACGAACGAGTCGCTGACCGCCGAACGGTCCCAGGAAGCCTTCCGTCGCCTGGCCCACGGTTACTCCATCGAGAAGGAGGGCGTGCTGGTCGACTTCTTCACTGCTTTCGGCGCCACGGGCATCCCCACCGACTTGTACGGCCTGCCGTTCGGGGACGGGCTGTTCGCTGGCACCGCGCTCGGCGGGGCCAAGTTCCTCGACGCGTTGTTCGTCGGGAAGCGGCTCCTTCGGCCCGACACGATCGAAGAGATGATCAGGACGTCTCCGCAGGCGGCCGCGCAGAGCGACACGTACGGGATGGCCACCGAGCGGGCCGAGGTCAGCGGGCGCGTCTGGCAGGGTCACCCGGGCGGGTACGGCGGATTCGGCTCGATGGGAGCGACCGACCTGACGCGTGGCGTGACCCTGATGGTCGTGGCCAACCGCATGAACGCCGATACTGCTGTGGAGATCTGGAAGGAACTGGCCGAGGCGTACGCCTCCGTCGCTCCCTGACGCAGTTCATATCCATCGTCGGGTTCGTCCTCGTCGACGTGCTGCAGGGGAATGGCCGTTGCGCGGCGGGCCGTTCGGTTACATCACGCCGTCGGAGTACGGCGGGACGCGCAAGGACAGGGGCTGGCCCGCACGCTGCTGGCCCATGTGCTGCGAGGACTGCGGGCCGACGGGTTGGACCATGCCGTACTCGACGTCGACGCCGAAAGCCCCACCGGCACCGTCGGCCTGTACCGGAGCCTCGGCTTCACCGTCACTTTTTCGGCATCCCTGTAGATAGACAGGAAAAAATGTGCAACAAGAGCGATCTGACTGTCGAATGTTCACTATGAAGCGATCTCTGGCGCTTGCCGCAGCAGCCCTCCTGACGGTCTCCGCCTCCTCGGGCGCGCCTGGCGACGCCGGTGGGGGAGATCCGTACTTTCCCGGGCAGGGCAACGGCGGTTACGACGCGGGCCACTACGATCTCCTACTCGACTACAACCCGAGCTCCAACGTCCTTCGCGGCGTCGCGACCATCAAGGCGCGCACCACGCAGGAGTTGAGCAGGTTCAATCTGGACCTGACCGCTGACCTCGGCGTCAGCGAGGTGACGGTGAACGGCGCGCCCGCGACCTTCACCCAAGGCGGGACGGAACTCGCCGTCACGCCCGTCGCGGCGCTCGCCTCGGGCCGTGCCTTCACGATCGTGGTCACCTACAAGGGCAGGCCCAAGCACGTCGTGGACCCCGACGGCTCACGCGGCGGCTGGATCCGTACCAGCGACGGTGTGTTCAACGCCAACGAGCCCCAGGGCGCGATGACCTGGTACCCCGGCAACCACCACATGACCGACAAGGCCACCTACCGCTTCTCGGTGACTGTGCCGAGTACCAGAGTGGCGGTCGCCAACGGTGACCTGATCTCGCGCAGGAGCACCGGTGACCGCGCCACGTACGTCTGGGACGCCAAGGAGCCGATGGCCAGTTACCTCGCAACCGTCACCATCGGAAAGTTCCGGCTGACCGACGCCAAGATCGGAAAGTACCGGACCATCGTCGCCGTCGACCCCAAGCTGGCCGGCAAGGCCGCGAACCTGGCCGAGCGCCACGCTCCCGTCCTCGACTACTTCGCCTCGCTCTTCGGCCCCTATCCCTTCTCCTCCACCGGCGCGATCGTCGATCACGCGCCGAAGGTGGACTACGCCCTGGAGACCCAGACCAGGCCCATCTACGCGGAGGTGCCCGGCGAGGGGCTGCTCGCCCACGAGCTGGCGCACCAGTGGTTCGGCGATTCGGTGACGCCCAGTCGGTGGCAGGACATCTGGCTCAACGAGGGCTTCGCCACCTACGCCGAGTGGCTCTGGCAGGACAAGATCGGCGAGCGAGGCCTTCAGACGTCCTTCGACATGGCCTACGCCACCCCCGCCAAGGACGCGTTCTGGAGGACGCCGCCCGCCGACCCCGGCGGCCCGGCGGCGCTCTTCCACGACCCTGTCTACTACCGCGGCGCGATGACCCTCCACGCCCTGCGGGGCAAGGTGGGTGACATGGCGTTCTTCCAGATCCTCAGCAGGTGGACGGCGGAGCACAAGTACGGCAACGCCGATACTCGCGCCTTCATCGCTCTGTCGGAGCGGGTCTCCGGCCATGACTTGTCCGGTCTCTTCACAGACTGGCTGTTCAAGCCCGGCAAACCGGCTTTGTGATCCTAGGTGTACGGCTTGCGCTTCCCGTTTGCTACGCCAGCCGTACTGGTCTTCAACGCCCCCGGCGGCTACGGCTCGATCACGTCGTGACCCGGGGGCGCCTGCCGTCAGCGCATGACCCGGCCGGCCTTCAACACCAGCTTCAGGTGCTTGTCCGGCCGGGACAGCACGGTGATGTCCTGCAGCGGATCGCCCTCCACCATCAGGATGTCGGCGTGGGCGCCGGCCGTGATCTCGCCGATGCGGCCCGGCAGCCCCACGAGGCGCGCGGCGACGCTGGTGGCGGAGCGGATGACATCGAGGGTGGGCTGCACCTCGGCGCGGAGGTCGAACTCCCGCGCCTGGTGCGGGTGCATGCCGCCGAGCAAGTCTGTGCCGAAGACGATGTCGATGCCGCCCCGGTGAGCCAGTTCCAGGGCGCGCAGCCCGTGGTCGAGCACTTCGGAAACCTTGCG
Source organism: Nonomuraea sp. NPDC049637 (assembly GCF_040675235.1). Lineage (NCBI taxonomy): Bacteria > Bacillati > Actinomycetota > Actinomycetes > Streptosporangiales > Streptosporangiaceae > Nonomuraea > Nonomuraea sp. NPDC049637. The sequence goes on along the minus strand of NZ_JBFAOM010000029.1, from coordinate 109,997 downwards.
ATGACTGCCGGGCGGCAGGCCGTACCGCAGGCCCACCTCCGCCAGCGCCCGGTAGGTGATCAGCGTCGGGACGCAGCCACGCAACGATGACATCGTCTTCCGCGTCGACGTCGCGCGGCGGCTGGCCGGCTGGCACCTGCTCGCGCTGCTCTGGCTGACCGTCCCGGACATCGACCTGCGTGCCGTGGGGAACCGCCTGGCGACCTGGCCGGAAACCCGCATGTGCGCGGCTGTGACCGCTTCAACCAATCTCGCCCTGATCGTCAATTTGCACTCCTTCGAGCATCTGGAGGAGTTGCTGATCCGGGCCGCGAGGTTGTCTCCCGGCGTTGCCGTCGCTGAACGACGGCTGATCCTTCGGCAGGTGAAGATCTATGGCCGCGTGGTGGACGAGGACGGGCGATGCCTCCAGGTGATCCCCCCGACCCATGGGCTGCGGCAGACCTGCGGACGTGAGGCGTCTTCACGGTGCCTGCCTCGAAGGTGCACGCGGCGGCGATCTCGCCGTTGCTCAATCCTCGGATCGCCGAGGGGACCGCCGCCGGGCGTCCATCTTCCGATAGATCCTCACGCGTGAGCACAGGCGATCACCTCGTGCATGACCCATGGAACCTCGTCGCAACTCAGCTGCCACCGGGATCCCGCATTGGCCGATCGGATAATTCCGGTCCCGCGGAGTTTGGCGCTCCATCCAACGCCGGGTGACGAACCCGCTCCCACACTGATGGCGTGTTCAGCCAGGTGCAGCAGGTGGTCATCGTCCCGCTCTCTTGCTGCTGCACCTCCCCCGAAAGGAACGATTCCCCATGCCTACCATCACAGCACGAGGGTTCCTGGCGTTGACCGGCCTCACCGGGTTACTCGCCAGCGTGTTCACCGCCACCCCGACTGTCGCCACCGCCGCCACCCCCGCCGCCCCGGACACCTCGGCCACCGTCGTCCCGGCCACCGACCTGGCCCGACTGCTGGACGCCGCCCTGGCCGAGAGCGCGGCCAAGGTGGGAAACCCGGGCGTCCAGGCGGTCATCCTGCGCGACGGCCGGCTCGTCTGGTCGGGGAAGCACGGCAAGGCCGTCGACGACCCGCCCACGCCCGTCGCCGACGACACGCTGTTCGGCTTCGCGAGCTTCAGCAAGCTGCTCCTGGGCACGTACGCGCTTCACCAGGTCGAGGCGGGCAAACTCGCCCTGGACACCCCGATCTCGGCCTACATCGGCGACGACGTACCTGGCTCCGACGTGGTCACGCTCCGGATGCTGCTCACCCACACCGGGGGCTACCCCGACGTGTATGAGTCGCCCAAGCTCGCCGCGCTGCTTCCCGGCGGCGACCAGTACGAGCCGGGGAGGCCCTTCACCTGGCAGATGATCGCCCGCGCCCTGCGCCCTCCCGTCGATCCCGGCAAGAACTTCAGCTACTCCAACACCGGATTCCTCATCCTGACCCACGTGCTGAGCGTGCGCGCGGGCGGCGACCGAGAGCTCACCGCCGCCGTGAACGCCTTCACCGCCCGCGCCGGCTCCGTCGTGCCCGAGGACGGCAAGGTGCTGACAATGGAGCGAAAGCAGCGGGACTACTCCCGTTTCGCCCACGGCTACGATTACTTCCCCAAGCAGGGCAGGATCGACATGTTCACCCACTTCGGCGACACGGGCATCCCGACCGACATGTTCGGCCTCCCATGGGGCGACGGTCTGTTCGCCGGGACCGCGCTCGGCGGCGCGCAGTTCATCGATGCGCTGTATGCCAGAAAGGGGCTCCTGAAGCCGGCCACCCTGCGGGCGATGATCACGCCCACCTCGCAGTCCATCGCTGCCAAGGATCCCTACGGGATGGCCAGCTACCGCTTCGAGGCCGGGGACCGTGTCTGGCAGGGACACGCGGGCGCGTACGGCGGCTTCAACACGCTGGGCGGGACCGACCTGACCCGCGGCGTGACGATGATGGTGGTGGCCAACAATCTGGGCAAGGACGCGGCCGACAAAGTCTTCGCACGCCTGGCCAGGACGTACGCCTCGGCCACCAGCTGAAGTCACCCGCCCGCGTGTGGAGGGCGCTCCTCGTCCAGCCGATCCTCCCACGTGCCATCCTCCCGTCCTAGTCCGCCGCTCACCGTGCGGTGCTCAACCACGGCGGGCCGATCCCGCGGCCGTTTTTCGCGTATGAACAAAACGCCCGCGGCGACTTTTGCGTCCCGGCCAACCGCAAACCATGCCTGAGCTGTGATGCTGACCGGCACGGCACCCACGAGGTACGCCTGGCCACGCTGCTCGCGCCGACGCCGGTGCCACCCATCATCTGCTCTGAGAATCGGCTCGCCACGCTGTTCGCGTCGCGAGCCGGTGCGGAACACCCCCAACGTCATCGAAGGGCCGCACGTGAAGATCCATCAGGCGCTGTGCGCCGCCGCTCTCCTCCTGGCCGGATGCGCGCAAGTCCCCGCGCCCACCGCCGCCAAGGACACCCTGGTCTGGGCGAACACCTCCCCGGTCCGCAGTCTCGACATCGCGCACGGCTTCGACACCGCCTCAACCCTGGCCCAGTTCGCGATGCTCGACACCCCGGTCACCCTGGACAAGGCCGGCACGGTCGTCCCCTCGCTGGCCGAGTCCTGGGGGGAGACCAAGCCCGGGGTCTACGACTTCCAACTCCGCTCCGGCGTGACGTTCTCCGACGGCACGCCGCTGACCGCCGACGACGTGGCCTTCTCCTTGCGCCGCCATCTCGACCCCAAGGTCGCCTCGGAGGCAGCGAGTTACTTCACCACGGTCAAGAGCGTCGAGGCCACCGGGCCCGGCGCGGTCCGCGTGGTGCTGCGCCAGCCGAACGGGACCTTCCTGTCCACCGCCGCGATCGGCTGGCAGGTCGTGCCGCGCAAGGTGGCCGAGGCCCACCCCAAGGACCTGGGCAGCCCCGACGTCGGCACCCTCGGCACCGGCCCCTACAAGGTCGCCCGGTACTCCATCACCGACGGTCTCACACTGGTTCGCAACGAACGTTACTGGGGCAAGCAGCCCGCCCTGTCCAAGATCGAGGTCAAGGCGATCGAAGACCCCGAGTCGCTTCGCCTGGCCATCGCCTCGGGCGACGTGGAAGGGACCATGGACGTCCCGATCCCGGACATCCGCAAGTGGACCAGCATGACCGGCGTCACTACCGGTTTCTATCCCTCCAACAACCTGGCCTTCCTGTCCCTGGACGTCACGGCGGGGCCGCTGAAGGACGTGCACGTACGGCGCGCCGTCGCGCACGCCCTGGACAGGGAGGCGCTGGCCCGAGTGGGCACCGCCGGGCACGGCAAGCTCATCCCGGCACTGCTGACGACCCCCCAGCTCACGACGCTCTACGGTGACCAGGTGGAGCAGGCCACCGGCCGGCTGAGAACCTACAAGCACGACCTGGCCGCCGCGAAGGCGGAACTGGCCCAGTCGGCCTACCCCAACGGGTTCTCGATCACCGTGCCCTACGCCCCGGTCGAGAATCCGCTGGTCATCCAGGCCATCATCGCCGACCTCGCCAAGATCGGGATCAAGCTCACCCTGGACAACCAGCCGGAAGACGCCTTCCGGGCGCGGCTGATGTCCCACGACCGCGTCGGCATCCACTTCGCCGACTTGGGCTACTCCACGCCCGACCCGGGCGAGGTCCTGCCCGATCTGCTCAGCCGCGCCTCGGTCACGGAGGGCGGCTGGAACTTCTCCATGTACGCTTCGGCCGAACTGGACGAGCGGCTCGGCAAGACGCTGGCCGCCACCGGCCCGGCCAAGGCCGAGCTGGTCACGGAGGTGCTGGCCGAGGTCGCCGATCAGGTCCCCTACATTCCCCTGTACTGCATCGACCAGCCCTACACGCTGAACAAGAAGTTCACCGCCGAACTGAGCGCCTGGACCGTCGACGTGTACAGCGCCATCCGTCCGGCGGTGGCTTGACGTGGCCATCCTGTCCTTCATCGGCAAACGGGCGGCGGCGGCGGGACTCCTGCTCTGTGTCCTGTCCGTCCTCACCTTCGCGCTGCTCGCCGCCGCGCCGGGCAGCCCCGAGCAGGTCCTGCTCGGCAACCGTCCCTCCACCCCGGAGACCCGGGCGGCGATCCGGACGGAGTATCTGCTCGACGAGCCCGTCGCCGTCCGGTACGTCCACTGGCTCGGCAAGGCCCTGGAGGGCGACTTCGGCACCTCCTCCTACTCCCGGGAGCCGGTGACCTCCGTGATCGGCCAGCGTCTGCCGGTCACCGCCGCGCTGGCCGTCTACGGGATGGCGCTCACGCTGATCGTCGCGATCCCGGCCGGCCTGATCGCGGGCCTTCGCCGGGGCAGCGCGGTGGACCAGGGCATCAGCACCGCCGCGCTGGTCGCCGCGTCGATCCCGTCGTTCGTGCTGGGCCTGATCCTGCTGTACGGCTTCGCCGTGGCCCTGGGCTGGTTCCCGGTCTACGGCACCGGCGGCCTCGCCCACCTCACGCTGCCCGCCATCGCACTGGCCGCGGGGGAGGCAGCCATCATCATCCGGCAGACCCGCGCGGCCGCGCTCGACCTGGCGGGACAGGACTATCTGACCTTCGCCAGGGCGCGCGGGCTCGGCCGGTCGCGGATCTGGATCAGTTACGCGCTGCGCAACGCCTCGCTTCCGATCCTGACCGTGGGCGGGCTCACGCTGGCCGCCTACCTGACCGGGGCCGTCTTCGTCGAGCGGATCTTCAGCCTGCCGGGACTCGGCTCCCTGCTGATCCAGGCCGTCGGGCAGAAGGACGTCCCGCTCGTCCAGGCTCTGGTGCTGCTCGGCGGCTCGATCGTGGTGGCCGTGAACCTCCTGATCGACCTGGCCTACCTCGCGGTGGACGCCCGGGTCCGGCACGGGGTGATGGAGCCATGAGGGATCGGATCACCCTCTGGGCCTCGGCGGTCGTACTGGCGGTTCTGGTGGTGGCCGCGGTCGCGGGGCCCTGGCTGGCGCCGTACGAACCGGGTGGGCAGGACATCGCGCTGGGGCCGACCGGACCCGGCGCCGGGCACTGGCTGGGCACCGACGACCTGGGCCGGGACGTGTTCTCGCGGCTGCTGGCCGGGGCCGGCACCGCGCTGTGGGGGCCGGCCGTCGTCGCCGTGGGCACCACGGCGCTCGGGACCACGCTCGGCCTGGTCGCCGGCTACCACAAGGGCTGGACCGACGCCGTGCTCATGCGGGTGGCCGACCTGATGATCGCGCTGCCCGGACTGCTGGTGCTGATCGTGCTGGTCGGCATCATGGGCGGCGGGTACGGCTGGTCGATCGCCGCCCTGATCGTGCTGTACGCCCCGTTCGACACGCGCGTGATCCGCAGCCTGGCGCTCGCCCAGCGGGAGCTGGCTTACGTGGAGGCCGCGCGCACGCTGGGGCTGCGGTCACGGACAATCATGTTCCGGCACATCCTGCCCAACCTCGCCCCGACGGTGCTGGCCAACGTGCTGATGACCTTCGTGGTCGCGCTGGTCTCACTGGCGGGTCTGTCGTTCCTCGGCATCGGGCTGCCCGTGGGGACACCCGACTGGGGGCTGATGATCGAGGAGAACCGCGCCCTCCTGGACCTCAACCCGTGGGCCGCGCTGGCGCCCGCCGTGCTCATCGCGCTGGCGGCGATCGCGGCGACCCTGCTCGGTGACGGGCTGTTCGAGCAGTTCAACAGGAAGGGAGCCGGGCGTGCTGGCGATTGATGCGCTTCAGGTCAGGTACGGCTCCCGGCTGATCGTCGACGGCGTGGACCTGCGGGTCCGGGCCGGTGAGACGTTCGGTCTGGTGGGGGAGTCGGGAAGCGGCAAGTCGCTGACGGCACGCGCGGTCGTGGGCCTGCTCCCGCACGGCGTCACCGCCACGGGCTCGATCACCGTGGGCGGCACGCAGCTCATCGGCGCGGGCGAGGGAGTGCTGCGCGGCCTGCGGGGGAGCAGGGTCGGGCTGCTCATGCAGGACCCGTTCGCCATGCTGAACCCGCTGCGGACCGCCGGGCAGCACATCGCCGAGTCGCTGCCCGGTGCCGGGCGCGGCGAGGTCGCCGACCGACTCGCCGAGGTCGGCATCGACGACCCCTCGGTGCTCAAGCGGTATCCGTTCCAGCTCTCCGGCGGGATGCGCCAGCGGGTCGCCCTGGCGGCGGCGCTGGCCCGCGACCCCGAATTGCTGATCGCCGACGAGCCGACGACCGCGCTCGACGCCACGATCCAGGACGAGATCATGCGGTTGCTTGCCCGGATCCAGCGCGAGCGCGGCATGTCGGTCCTGCTGATCACCCACGACCTGCGCGTGGCCTTCGCCCTGTGCGACCGGATCGCGGTGATGTACGCGGGACGGATCGTCGAGCGAGGCCCGGCCCGTGCGATGGCCGACGATCCGGGCCATCCCTACACCGCTGGGCTGCTGCGCGCGCTGCCGTCCATCGAGCGGACCGTGGACCGGCTGACCGGGATCCCCGGCAGCGTCCCGGCCGCCTCCGCGGTTCAGGGGTCTTGCGCCTTCGTCTCCCGCTGCGACCAGGCCAGGGACGAATGCGCCGGCGCCCGGCCGCCGCTGCGGGAGGCGGGCGCGGATCGGCAGACGGCGTGCCCGTTCCCGGTCGAGCGGCAGCCACACCGTACCGAGGACGCGGGCCGTACGCCCACGTTCGGGCCTCCGCTGCTCCGCGTCGCCGGCCTGCGCAAGGATTACCGCCAGGTCAGGGCCGTACGTGAGGTGAGCTTCGAGGTGGCGGAGGGCGAGAGCGTCGGCGTGGTCGGCGAGTCGGGTTCCGGGAAAACCACGGTGGCCAGGTGCGTCCTCGGCCTGGTCACGCCGTCCAGCGGGCGCATCGACCTGGGAGCCGGGCCGCGGCACCGCCTCGTGCAGTGCGTCTTCCAGGATCCCTACACCTCACTGAACCCGGCCCGCTCGATCGGCGCGACGCTGGCCGAGGCGGCCCGCCAGGGCGCTCCCGAAGGGCGGATGACCCCGCAGGCACTGCTGGAGCTCGTGGGCCTGCCGCCCGCCTACGCCCGGCGGAAACCTGCGGAGCTGTCCGGAGGCGAGCGGCAGCGGGTCGCGATCGCCAGGGCGCTGGCCGTACGGCCGGCGCTGCTGGTCTGCGACGAGCCTGTGGCGTCGCTGGACGTGTCGGTGCAGGCGCACATCCTGGAGCTGCTGCGGCGGGTCAACCGCGAGCTGGGCACGAGCATGCTGTTCATCACGCACGACCTGGCGGTGGTGCGCCAGGTCACCGATCGGCTGGTCGTGATGCTGAAGGGTCAGGTCGTGGAGTCGGGGCTGACCGGACGGGTGCTGGACGCCCCCGAACACCCCTACACCCGCCGACTCGTCTCCTCGAGCGAAATATCTTTGGAAAGGTAGAAATGTACGACTTGGTGCTGCGAGGCGGCACAGTGTTCGACGGATTCGGGACACCGGGCCGAAGTGCCGATGTAGCCGTGTGTGACGGACGGGTCGCCCGAGTAGGTCCCGGTCTGGCCGGTCGGCGCGTGATCGACGTGGCCGGCCTGGCCGTCGCCCCCGGGTTCGTCGATCCGCACAGCCACTCGGACGAGGTGCCGTTCCTGGACGAGGCACAGCCGTTCAAGCTGTATCAGGGTGTGACCACCGAGATAGCGGGAAACTGCGGATACTCCGGCGGACCGCTGAGCGACTATCTCGACGCGGCCGAGGCGGCGGGGACGACCAACAATCTCGCCCTGCTCGTCGGGCACAACACGCTGCGCGAGGCCGTGGCCGGCCAGGACCGCAACCTCCCGGAGGGCGGTCTGGACCGGATGCTCGACCTGGCCGGCCAGGCCTTCGCGGCGGGCGCGTTCGGCTTCTCCTCCGGGCTGGAGTACGTGCCCGGCGCCTTCGCCGGAATCGACGAGCTGATCGCCCTCGGATACGTGGCCAGACGCTGGAACGGCACCTATGCCACCCACATGCGCAGCGAGAGCGAAGGTCTGGCGGACGCGCTGGACGAGGCGATCACCGTGGCCCGGTCAGCCGGGATCAGGTTGCAGATCTCCCACTGCAAGTCCTCGGGCCGGGCGGTGCACGGTTCCTCGGTGATGCTGCTCGGCAAGTTGACCAGGGCACGCCGCGGTGGTGTGGACGTACGCGGTGACCAGTATCCGTACCAGGCCTTCTGCACCTCCTTCACAGCCGTGCTCCCGCCCGAGGCGAGCGAGGGCGGCCAGGACGCCCTGCTGGCCAGGCTGCGCGAGCCCGCCACGAGAGCGGCGCTGCGTAGAGCCGCCGAAGACCCCTCCCGGGGCACCGGATCCGGGTTCTGGCGCGAACTCCATCCAGATGACGTGACCATCCTGGTGCACCGCGATCCGGCGATCGCCGGCAGAACGCTGGCCGGCCTGGGCGGTGACCCCTGGGACGCTCTGTGCGACCTGATCATGGGAGACCCCGACGCCGAGGGGGTGTTCCACACGATGCACGAAGACGATGTGGCCCAAATCATGGCCGACCCGCTGGTCAGCATCGGCTCGGACTCCGGCCCGCCGATCGGCCCCAACCATCCGCGTACGTTCGGGACCTTTCCGCGCTTCCTCGGAACCCATGTCCGCGAAGGCGCGGTCGTGCCCTTGCGGGAGGCGATCCGCAAGATGACCTCCGCGACGGCGGCGCAGTTCGCGCTGGCGGACCGCGGCTGGCTGGCAGCGGGGGCGATCGCGGACATCACGGTGTTCGACCCCGGGACCATCGGTCACGCCGGAACCTATGAGAAGCCGGATGTGCGGCCCACGGGCGTCCGGTACGTCTTCCTGGCCGGCTGTCCGGTGATCGAGGACGGCGAGTTCACCGGGGGGAGGCACGGGCGCATCCTGCGTCACAACCGTCCATGACCGGCCGGGTGAGCCTGGGGATGCTGCTGGAGACCTTGGGCCCCGAGGTGGTGCGGCCTGTCGCGCTGCCCGCGGGCGCCGACGTGCCTGTCAGCGTCCCGGTGATCTATGACCCCTCCGAGCCGCTGATCGAGGGCGCGATGCTCCTGGTGACCGGACATCCCGAGCCCGACCTGGTGGCGCGGGCGGTGAAGGCGGGAGTCGCGGCGGTCGTCACCAGACATCCGGTCGCCGGCGAGCCGGGCATCGCGCTGCTGTTGGCCGCGCCCACTGTCTCCTGGGGCCGGCTCTACATGCTGATCGACACCACGCTCGCCGTAGTGGGCCACGCGCCCCCGGGAGAGCCTGGCGACCTGTTCGCGCTGGCCAACCAGATCGCGGCCAGGATCGGCGGAGCGGTGACAATCGAGGACCTGTCCATGCGGGTGCTCGCCTACTCCACGATCGAGGACCAGCGGATCGACGACCTGCGGCGGGACGGCATCCTCGGCCTCCGTGTGCCCGCGCACCCCACCAACGCCGAGGAGTACGCGGCGGTCCTGCGCACCGACTCCGCGATCTGGAGCTACGTGCCCGCCGAATGCCTTCCCCGGCTGGCGATCGCCGTACGGGCCAGGGGGGATGCGATCGGGACCATCTGGGCGGTGGAGGGAGACCGGCCGCTCGCCCCGGACGCGGCGGAGATCCTGGCCGAGGCCGCCGTCGCGGCGGCTCCGCACCTGGCACGCTACAACCTGGCCGCCGACCAGGTACGGCGCCGCAGCGCCGAGCAACTAGGCGCGCTGCTGCGCGGGCAGGGGCCGCTGGAGGACCTCGCGGTCGCGCTGGGCCTGGAGCTGGACCAGCCGGTCACAGTCATCGTGATCAGCCGCCACGACGGGCCCGTGGACGCCATCCACGCCGGCGGCCTGCTGCGGACGGCCTTCTCCGCCTACCGGATCAGAGCGGTCGCCGGGGTCGTGGAGGGACGTGCGTACGCGGTCGTCGCCACCGGCTCCGGCGCTCCGCTGCTGCACCGGATCGTCGAGGACGTCGTCTCCCGGCTCGGTCCGGACGCGCGGGCGGGCATCGGCCGCACGGCGCGTTCGCTGGCCGGAGCGCCGGAGAGCGCGCGCCAGGCCGAGGCGGTCCTGAGCGTGCTCGACGGTCCGTTCGGCCGCGGCGCCGCCGGCAGGTACGAGGAGCTGGCCCCCGCGCTGCTGCTGGCTGAGCTGGGCACGGCCTTGCGGGGCAGTCCGGCGCTGACCGGGGAGCCGCTGTCGCTGGTGGCCGAACACGACGCCACGCACGGCACCGAATACCTGCTCAGCCTGCGGGCGTGGTTCGCCTCCTACTTCGACGTACCGCGGGCCGCCGAGATGTTGTCGCTGCACCCCAACACGCTGCGCTACCGGCTGCGGCGAATCAGCGAACTGATCGACCTCGACGACCCCGACACGCGGCTGGCCTTGGTCATCCAGCTCAGGATGCGCCGTAGTCCCGACCGAAACCCGACGCCGCGCCCCGACAGCGCGCATGGAGATGCGGAACGACATGGAATTGCGGATTGAATCCCTCGTGCGGCTGCCCGACCTGCGGGCGGCCGACGAACTGCTACGTGAGGTGTGGGGCACGCCCTGCGGCGCGCCGCCCATGGCCCTGGACATGATGCGTGCGCTGGCCTACACCGGCGGCTACGTGGCGGGCGCCTACGATGGGAACGCTCTGGTCGGCGTGGCTGTCGGATTCCGCGCCGCCGACGGCGGCCTGCACTCCCACATCACCGGGGTCGCCCCCGGCAGGCACGGCCAGGGCATCGGCATGGCGCTCAAACGACATCAGCAGGGCTGGGCGGCCTGCCACGAACTCGATGACATCACCTGGACGTTCGACCCGTTGATCCGGCGCAACGCCTACTTCAATCTGACCAAGCTGGGAGCCGTCGCCGAGGCATACCTGTCCGACTTCTACGGGGCGATGAGTGACAGCATCAACAAAGGCGACGCGTCCGACAGATTGTTCGTGCGATGGATCTCGGACCCGCCGCAGCCGCCGCAGGAGGTGCGCCGAGTCGACCTGCTCACGGAGGACCTGATCTCGTCGTCGCCCACCGGTGAGCCGGCACGCTGTGCCACGCCCGCCGACATCGAGGGACTGCGCAAGACCGACCCGGGCCTCGCCCGCGCGTGGCGGGCGGCGCTGCGGGACTCCCTCGGTACGGCTCTCGCGGCCGGCTACCGGGTGACGGGGTTCACCCGTGACGGCTGGTACCTCCTCGACCCCCTGGAGATCTCGTGAAGCTGAGCGCCGCCGAGCTGCGTTTCGTGTCCCTGCCCCTGGTGACCCCGTTCCGGACCTCCCTGGGCACCCAAGCGGTGCGCAACGCGCTCATCCTGCGGCTGGAGACCAGCCTCGGGGAGGGCTGGGCGGAGTGCGTGGCCGACGACGAACCCAGCTACAGCCCCGAATACCTCGCGGGGGCCGCCGACGTGATCAGACGGCTCTTCCTGCCCAAGTTGTTCGCAATGGGGGAACTCGATCCGGCCGGGGTCGCGGTGGCGCTCGACGGGTTCAGGGGGCATCCGATGGCCAAGTCGGCCGTGGAGACGGCCGTGCTGGACGCGTCGTTGCGGGCCACGGGGATGTGTCTGAGCGCCTACCTCGGCGGCGTGCGGCGCCGGGTGCCCGTGGGCGTGTCCGTGGGGATCACCGACACGATCGACGATCTGCTGGGCCTGGTGGACAGGTACCTCACCGCCGGATACCTGCGGATCAAGCTGAAGATCGAGCCGGGTTGGGACATCGAGCCGGTCCGGGCTGTCCGGGAGACGTTCGGGTCGTCCGTGCCATTGACCGTGGATGCGAACACTGCCTATCGCCCGGGGGACATCCGGCATCTGCGTGGGCTGGACGAGTTCGGGCTGCTGCTGGTCGAGCAGCCCTTCCCGCCCGAGGACCTGCACTCGCACGCGCGGCTGGCCGCGGCGATGGAGACGCCGCTCTGCCTGGATGAGAGCATCACCTCCGCCCACGACGCCGCCACCGCGCTGCGGCAGGGGGCCTGCTCGGTCATCAACATCAAGCCCGGCAGGGTCGGCGGCTACCTGGAAGCCCGGCGCGTCCACGATGTCGCGCAGGCCCACGGTGTGCCCGTCTGGTGCGGCGGCATGCTCGAGACCGGCCTCGGCCGGGCCGCCAACCTCGCCCTCGCCTCCTTGCCTGGATTCCAGCTGCCCGGCGACATCAGCGCCACCGCGCGCTACTACACCGAAGACATCACGGAGCCCTTCTCGCTCGCCGACGGCCACCTCGAAGTGCCGACAGCTCCCGGCATCGGCATCACGCCGGACCCCGCCTCCCTGGCGCGGCTGACCACCTCCACCGAGTGGATCACACCCTGAGTCACGTCGCGGGCCCCTTGATCTGGACGCGGCATCCACCCGTGTCGTCGTCAAGGGGCCGCCCGTCTGTGGCCCCCTCCTCGCCATGCCCGGTAGCCAGGCGACGGGAAGTGGGCCGGATGGGGCGCCGTGGATCCTACGCAGGCGCGGACCACCCCGCTCCCAAGCTGCACCATGGCCGCCGCCGTCAACTGCGGAGGCGGCCACCGCCCAAGGCGATCACGCTAGCCCGCACCCCGACGATAGTGCAGGCCGTATGGTCATGCGGCGCAGAGCCGTTCGAGGACGCCGGTGGGTGCCGACGATCCGGCCACCATGTCGTCGTCGGTGGTGAACTCGCGCTCGTTGTGTGAAATCCCGTCCCTGCTGGGGACGAACAGCATCTCCGTCGGTGTGACGTCCTTGACGTCCGTCGAGTCGTGGCCGGCGACGGTCCGGACCCGGCGGCTCTTCAGTCCGAAGCCCGCGCACACGTCGTCGGCGAGTTCGACGCCGTGGGCCGGATAATCGTTGCGGTCCCAGTGGCGTCGCCTCCCACCCGACCGCGAGTTGGGTGCTTCAGATGTTCAAGAACCTCGTGATGGATCTGGAGGCAGCGGACTGCCGAGCGCGCTGTCTGATCCGAGACCGGGATGGGAAGTTCCCAAACTGGCGCACGTTCGGCTGCACACCGCCGTGTCGAAGCTCGACGTACGGCCGAACTACCCCGTGGTCGTGGCCCGACAGGTCGCCTGCAATCTCGACCTACGCAGCCCTGACCCCGAAGCGCTCCAAACAGCTCCTGCGCGAGGCCGCCGCCCACATCGAGCACCGTCACGGGGTGTCCATCACATTCGACTGTACGCACCGAACCGAACTCATGGACGAGATCGTGGCCGAGGCCGGCATCCATACGGCTCGCCTGCGTCCGCAGGCTACGCGTGTATGCGGTGATGGAGCGGGGGTGAGGTCCTGCCGTCGTGAACCTCTGGATCGATGCCTGCTGTCGGAGCAAGGTTCTGCCCAGCGAGCATGTCAGCAGTCGGGCGATATGCCGTAGATGGCTCTAACCCAGATGTCGCCTAGAGTCTTCTTCGCCGTCTCGGGCGGCACTGCGGCAGGCCCGCGCCCGAAGCACTCCGACAAGTAGCGTTCTGTCATCCAGACGAGCGCACGCGCGGTTTCCGTCCCATTGGCCACGGTGCTCGCTCGGCTCGCGATATCGGCTTTGATGCGCTCGCCGATAATCGCGACAAACCGGTTCGCAAGCGCGTGGTACATGGCGTCGACCTCGGGATCCTGGGCGGCGGCAGCCGCTAGCGCGCGCATGAGAGAGCCGTTCCGCACCCAGATGTCGACTAGGCCGCCGAGGTCCTCACGCAGTCGCAGGATCACTTGGCCGGCGCTTTCCTGTGTCCAATCCTGCCCGAGGGCGGTCATCTCGCCGCCGAGTTCCTCCAGCAGTGCGAGCAGAAGCTGCTGCCTGTCGTCGAAATGGCGGTAGAAGATGGTCCGGGATCGGCCCGCCGCCGCCATCACCATATCGATCGACAGATCCGCGAACGGGACCTCGGCGAGTAGCGACCTCGCAGAGTTAAGGATGTCCGCCCGGACGTCCCGCCGGCGGGCCCGTGCCCGTGCCTGGACGGCTGGTCTGGAAGCCACGGCGATCAGTCTATTCGGCATTGGCAGGCCCCGGTCCGTGGTGGTCGGAGGAACGCTGATCGAGCTCAGGGATCTGGTTGCCGCAGCGGGCGGGCAGGCGCGGGTACCGTCCGGACCTCATCTCCCGCATCGCCGCCTGGACGTCACGAGGCCGGTTGACACCGAGGACCGCCCGAACCAGGCCCCCGGTGTGCCAGGTGACCAGCAGGCGGCCGTCATCGGTGTCCTCCACCACGGTCTCCAGCTCACCGTCGGGCAGCCCGGCGACCTGCAGCGTCACGCCATGCTGATCCGACCAGAACCACGGCACCGAGGCCGGCGCGGGTGGATGGCCCAGCAGCGCGCCGGCCACCGCTACGCCGTGCTGTTCGGCGGTGCGCTCGTGCTCCAGCCGGATCCGCTGACCGCCAGGCCCGGCGGAGGCGAGCGCAACATCACCTATCGCGTACACGCCCGGACGAGCGGTGCGGAAGGCGCCGTCCACCTCAATGCCTGCAGGCCCGCCCACCCCAAGCTGTGCGGCAAGTCGGGTCCGCGGCACGGCGCCGAGGCCGATGAGCACTGTGTCGGCTCGCAGTTCGGTGCCGTCGGCGAGCGTTACCGCTTCGACACGGTTCCGTCCGCGCAGTCCGGTGACGGTCCGGCCGGTGAGCACCTGCACGCCGTGGGCGGCATGCAGCCGCCCGATCCAGTCGCCGGCCGCCGGCCCGATGGCGCGGCCGAGCAGAGCCGGTCCGGCTTCCACGATGGTGACTTCGATGCCGAGCCGACTGGCGACCGAGGCCACCTCGGTGCCGACAAAGCCTCCGCCGATCACGACGAGCTCGGCAGCGCGCGTCAGCTCGGCCTTGAGGGCTTCGGCATCGACGAGTGTGCGAAGGACGTGCACCCCGTCGAGCTCCATTCCGGTCCAGTGGGGCCGGTACGGGGAGGAGCCGGTAGCGATCACGACCGCGTCAGGGGCGAAGGTTCCGGCCGCGCTGGTGATGTGCAGCGTCGCAGGCTCGATGGCCCTTACACGCGCTTCGGGATGAAGGCGGATGTCTTGATCGCGGTAGTGTTCGGCGGGCCGGAGCGGCTCTGGGCCGGACGTGCCGGCAAGTACAGCCTTGGACAGTGGCGGCAGCCGATAGGGCAGCCTTTTCTCTGCGGAAAGCAGGTTGATCGTCCCCTCGAAGCCGCCGTCTCGCAGGGCCATCGCCGCTGCGACACCTGCCGTCCCGGCACCGATGATTGCTACCTCGCGAATGCTCATGGTCGCGGGACGCTAGTCAGGCGGATCCGGCCAGGACAGGGCCTGGTTCAACTGCGCGGAACCGCTGTGACGCGTCGAGATCGGTTCTCACAAGTTCTTCAGGCGTGGTCTCCATGCGCGCGCCTCGGCCCCCTTGACCTCGGTGCATAAGAATGTGACAGTCCGTGTGACACCATGTCGCAAATTACATCGGGCAGGGATCATGACGAACGCTGGCACTGCGGCCGGGGAATCAGGGAGTTCGGTGGGCAAGGCATTGTCCCTGCTGCGCGCCTTTGCGCCCACTGGGGGGCCGATCGGCGTCGTCGAACTGGCGAGGCGGTGTGGCATGCCGAAGTCAACGGCACATCGCCTTCTGGCGGTGCTGGCCGAGCAGGGGGTTGTGGAACGGTGGGACGGGCGCTGGCGGCTCGGCATCACCATGTTCGAACTCGGCTCGCTCGCGGGCGTCGGACCCAACTCCAGGGTCCAGCAGATCGCCCTTCCGTATCTGCATGAACTGGCCGCAGCGACGGGTCACACGGTCCATTTGGGTGTTCTCGACCAGGGCGAAGTGCTGTATCTCAGCAAGATCTTCGGACATCGGCGGATGCCTACGCCCACCAGGGTAGGCGGGCGCATGCCCGCCTACGCCACAGGACTCGGCAAGGTGCTGCTTGCCTACGCGGATCCTGGGGAGGTTGGATCGATTCTCGCTGGTCGGCTGCGCCCGCTGACCCCATCAACCGTTGCCAGTGAGAAGGCGCTGCAGGCCGCCCTGGCCCAGGCACGCGATTCGAGGATCGCGTGGGACCAGCAGGAGTGCATCCCCGGGCTGGTCTGTGCCGCCGCCCCGGTAACCGACAGGGCGGGTCGAGCGGTGGCTGCGATCTCGGTCTCTGGGCCGCCTGGCATGGCTTGGCGCACCCACCTGGCCAGCCGGGTGTGCGCTGCGGCAACGGCGATCAGCGACCGTCTCGGTCCGGCTGAGCCGTCCGTTCAGACAGGCAGTGCCGGCGGTCCGGCTTCTCCCAGTCGCACTGAACGGCTGCGGGCGTCCACGGCGAATGGTTCCGCCTCTCGGAACTACCCCATTTCGGACGGCCCGGATCAGCTCGTCTAATACCGGAACCTCAGCAGTACGGATGACGGCGACCAGCGGTCGCCGGTCTGGGACGGAGAAGGCACATGATCGATCTCGATGAGCATGTTGACCTTGAACGCGGCGTGATGAGCCGCAAGGTCTTCGTGGATGACGACATCTACCGCCTGGAACTCGAGCGCATCTTCAGCCGTTCCTGGCTGTTCCTCGCGCACGAGAGCCAACTGCCGAAGCCGGGCAGCTTTGTGTCGACGTACATGGGTGAGGACCCGGTCATCGTTGTACGCCGCTCCGACGGCAGCATCGGCGCCGTCCTCAACTCCTGTCGCCACCGCGGTATGAAGGTGTGCCGGGCGGATGTTGGCACCACCAGGGCATTCCGTTGCAGTTACCACGGCTGGACCTACGGGCTCGATGGCGACCTCGTCTCGGTGCCGAACATGGCCGAGGGCTACCGCAACGAGCTCGACATGTCCCGCTGGGGCCTGCTGCGGGTACCGCGGGTGGAGTCGTACAAGGGCCTCATCTTCGGCACCTGGGACGCCGAAGCCCAGCCGGTGGAGGAGGCACTCGGCGATATCACCTTCCTGCTGGACACCTTCCTGGACCGCCGCCCGGGCGGCACGGAGCTGATCGGCGGGGTGCAGAAGTGGGTGATGGGCGGCAACTGGAAGCTCGCCGCAGAGCAGTTCGCCAGCGACATGTACCACTCCTTCATGTTGCACGCCTCGGCCTGGCAGTCGCTGGCCCCGGAGGGGGCCGACCTGTCTGAGATGGTGTTGCCCAGCGTCGGCAGCCAGATGACGAGCCAGGGCTCGGGCGGTGGCTGGTTCCATGACCCGACCGGTGCCGGCTCCACCGTCCTGGGCCCCGTGCTGGCTGCCGACTACGCGGACCCGGCTGTCTGGGAGCGGCTCGGGGAGGTCAAGGCGGGCGGCCCCATCGGCTGTCACGCCACCGTCTTCCCGAACTTCTCCTTCCTCGGCGCGTTCCGAGTGCTGAGGGTCTGGCACCCCCGAGGGCCGCACGAGATGGAGGTGTGGTCCTGGACACTCGTCGACAAGGATCAGTCGCCGGAGATCAAGGACGCCTGGCGGCGGTTCGCCTCTATGACCTTCGGCCCGACCGGGACCTTCGAGCAGGACGACGGCGAGATCTGGACCGACCTGCAGCGAGTGTCGCGCGGGCACATCGCCCAAACCGTCGATCTGAACTACCAGATGGGCATCGGGCACGAGGTGTCCGATCACCCCGACTACCCGGGCCGGATCAACCACGTCTACTCGGACAACGCCGCACGCGGGTTCTACGAGCGCTGGCTGGAACTCATGAAGACACCCCTTCGGCCCGGCCAGCGGGGCAACGCCACGGCACGCGCCGGACAGGAGATCACCCGATGAACACGATCCCCCACGCCGCCTTGGATCCGGTCCTCCAGCTCGAGGTCGAGCAATTTCTCTACGCCGAGGCCGAACTGCTCGACGCCCGGGGGTTCCGGGAGTGGCTGGAACTCTTCACCGAGGACGTCCGCTACTGGGTGCCCACCCGGACGAACCGCAGCATCCGGGAGTACAAGCTGGAGGTCGCCGGGCCGGACGAGATGGCGCACTACGACGAAGACCTGAGCAGTCTCACCATCCGTGTTCGCCGTATCGAGAGCAACCAGGCATGGTCGGAGGATCCGCCATCGCGCACGCGGCGGTTCGTCACCAACGTCCGGATCAAGCCTGACGGGTCGGAGCTCGTCGTTCGATCCAGCCTCCTCGTCTATCAGCACCGCTTGGAGCGCGAGGTCAACGTGTTCGCGGCCGATCGTCAGGACGTGCTCCGTCGCACTCACGACGGGCTGCGGATCGCCTCGCGCAAGGTCCTGCTGGATCAGACCGTCGTGCTGGCCAACAACATCAGTGTGTTCTTCTGATGGGGGCTACTGACATGACTCCGCCCCAAGCCGCTGCCGCTGACGGCGCAGCCGCACTGATCACGACCAGCGTCGGACCGATGAACGTGCATGACATCGGAGATGGCCCGCCGGTTGTGCTGCTGCACGGCGGCGGACCCGGGGCCTCCGGCTGGAGCAATTTCCGCGCCAATGTGCCGGTGCTCGCACAGCGGTTCCGGGTGCTGGTCATAGACCAGCCCGGATTCGGGCGGTCGCACAAGCCGGCACACTCGACACCCGCCGAGCTCAATCCGTACAACGCTCGTGCCGTGCTGTCGGTGCTCGACGAGCTCGGGATCGGCCAGGCGGACTTCGTCGGGAACAGCATGGGCGGTGCGACCGCGATGACGATCGCCCTGCAAGCGCCGCGACGCGCGAGACGGTTGGTGCTGATGGGAACCGGCGGTGGGGTGCCGCTCTTCGCGCCCGAGCCCTCCGAGGGCTACCGAGTGATGGGACGGTTCTACGCCGACGAGGGCCCGACCAGGGAAAAGATGCGGGAACTGGTCGAGGTGATGACCTACGCCGGCGCGGGCGAGAACGACGAGCTCATCGATGAGCGGCTGCGGGCGGCCACCGATCCGGAGACGATGCGGTTCTACGACGTCATGAACCAGATCTTCCGCTCCGGCAAACGAGGTGACCTGTGGCGGCAGGTCGACCAGGTGCAGCATGAAGTCCTGCTGGTCTGGGGTCGCGACGACCGCACTGTGCCCATGGACGCGGCGATGTTCCTGCTGCGGCAGCTACCGCAGGCGGAGTTGCACGTCTTCTCTCAATGTGCGCACTGGGTTCAGTCCGAGCGGGCCACGGCGTTCAACAGCCTGGTCACCGAGTTCCTCACTCGACCATGACCCATGCAGTGGGCTGGCTCGATGGACAGGTGACCCTGATCACCGGCGGCGGTGCAGGGCTCGGTCGGGCCATTGCGGAGCGCTTCATCACGGAGGGGGCGCATGTCGCCGCGTTCGACCGCTCCGCCACACGGCTGAAAAGGCTCACAACAGAGGTGCCAGAAATACTCGGCATCGTCGGGGACGTCCGCTCGCTGAGGGACAACGAGCGTGCGATCCAGCAGGTGCGACAGCGGTTCGGCCGACTGGACGTGGTGGTCGCGAACGCGGGTATCTGGGACTTTCAGGCCAGCTTGGACAGTCTCCCCGCCGAATCTGTCGACGATGCCTTCGACGAGGTGTTCCATACCAACGTCAAGGGATATCTGCTAGCGGCCAAGGCTGCGGCTCCGGCGCTCCGCCGCAGCCGGGGCTCCTTGATCTTGACCCTGTCCAACGCCTCGTTCCACCCTGACGGCGGCGGCCCGCTGTACACCGCGTCCAAGCATGCGGCACACGGCCTGTTGCGCCAGCTCGCCTACGAGCTGGCGCCGGACATCCGAGTCAACGCCGTCGCACCAGGGGGTATGGCCACCGAGCTGTCAGGCCCGACAGCGCTCGGGCTGGACTCGGCGTCCATCTCCACGCGGGCCGGTGACTGGCAGGACGTGATGGCACGGGCCCTGCCACTGAGCGTGGTCCCGACCGTGGACGACATGACGTCCGCCTATGTGCTGCTCGCCTCCCGTTCAGGCGCGAAGGCGATGACCGGAGCCGTGATCGAAGCCGATGGCGGGATTGGCGTACGCGGCGTCTTCCACCGAGCGGGCAGCGGCAACAGGCCCGCCGCCAGTGATCTGTAACGAAATGATCGGAGAACAATCATGAGCAGTGTCCGCGCGCTCGCGCAGTTGGGCGTGGAAAGCCGGAACCTGGCTGCCTGGCGCACGTTCGGCACCACAGTCCTCGGCATGCAGGAGACCCCGGCGCCGTCGGGAGAGCTGCGGCTGAGGATGGACAGGATGACCTACCGGCTGGCCGTCACGGCTGGCGACCAGGACAGGCTCGACTACTTGGCTTGGGAAGTCGGTGAGGAGGCGGAGCTGGCCGAGATCGTGGCGCGACTCGAGAAGGCCGGCTACGCGGTGCAGGAGGCGAGCCGTGAGGAGGCTGAGCGTCGCGACGTACAGCAGCTGCTGTACACCGTCGACCCAGCCGGCTACCAGGTTCACCTGATCCGGGGCGCCCTCGCCACGACGGAGCCCTTCGCCTCGCCCACGGGCAGCACGTTCCTCGCCGATGGCCTGGGCGTTGGGCACGCCGTCCTCGCCGTTCGCGATTACGAGGCAGCCCTCCACTTCTACCGTGACCTCCTGGGCATGCGGCTCACTGACCAGCTCGACCTGCACGGCACCAGCGTGACCTTCCTGCACTGCAACGCGCGCCATCACAGCCTGGCGCTGGTCGACGCCGATGCGGACGAGGGCATGCACCACTTCATGGTCGAGCTGGGTACGCTGGACGACGTCGGGCACTCCTACGACCGATGCCTGGCCGGAGCCGCACCCGTGGCCGCATCGCTCGGCCGACACAGCAACGACGGCGTGGTCTCCTTCTACGCCGCCACCCCGTCCGGGTTCACGGTGGAGATCGGCTGGGGTGGTCTGCTGGTGGATGACCAGATCTGGCGGCCCGCGAGACTGACTGGCCCGAGCTCCTGGGGGCACCACGCCGCCGGTGCCACACAGTGAGCGGATCAGGAACCGGCGGCCACACTCGCAGTGAGCACCGCGTCTGCGCTGTGGATGACCTGCCCCCTGGGGAGGTCGCTGTGCTGGCGGGCGGAGATCCGGTCGCGGTGTTCAACGTGAACGGGAAACTGCTGGCCATCGCTGACACCTGTAGCCACGAAACCGCCTCCTTGGCAGAGGGCTGGGTCGAGGGGGAGACGGTCGAATGCCCGCACCATCTCGCGCGCTTCTGCCTACGCACCGGCCGGGCGCTCTGCCTTCCCGCGACACGGCCGGTGACGACCTACCAAGTGATCGTCCGCGACGGTTTCGTGTATGTCCTCCGGTGAACCTGGGCGTGGCCGCGGCTCTTCGGGGCCACGCCCAGGGCTGTTGGTGGCGGGACTTTGCGTCGTGATCGCATCGATGGCCACCGGACTGGTCTCGCCCGCGTTGCCGGACATTGCGGCCTCCCTGCACGTGTCGGCTGCCGCCGCCGGCCTGTTGGTATCCGCCACCTCCGCCCCTGCCCTGCTGGCCACCCCAGTGGCAGGGGTCATGATCGGTCGCTGGGGCCGCCGCGCCGTGCTTGTCCCGGCGCTCTTGGTGTTCGCTGGAGGCGGCCTGGCCGCCATGCTCTGCCCCGGCTACCCAGCGTTGCTGGCCGCGAGGCTGGTCCAGGGCACCGCCACCGGCGTGCTGCTCACGCTTTCACTGGTGCTCGTCGCCGACTGGGCGGCGGAGACCTCGCTGCCCAAGGCGCTGGGGCGCAATGGTGCGGTCAACATGGCAAGCCTCGCGTTGCTGCCCCTGGCCGGCAGCGTCCTCACGGCAGTCGCGGGCTGGCGGGCGGCATTTGCTCCGTGCCTGCTCGCGATCCCACTGGCGTGCGTGGTCGCCCTGTGGCTGCCCGATGTGCGATCGGCAACCCGCGGTGGCGCCACCCCTGTGCTGCCGTTGCCGAGGCCGCTCAGGTCGCACATCCTGCGCTCTGGAATGGCGATGGCGGCCGCCCTGGCCTGCCTGTTCGGTGTCAGTTTCACCGTGCTGCCGCTCCGCCTACAGGATCACCTTCCGTCCGCCGAGGGGCTTCGGGGGGTGCTGATCGGGCTGCCGCTCGCCGCGGCCTTCGTCGGCGCCCTGACGGCTGGCCGACTGCTACGGCGCTGGCGGCCATGGACCCTGACGGCCATCGGATTCGCGCTGTTCGCAGCAGGCTTCACCGTCACGGCGACCACCGCTTCGGTGTGGCTCGTGGCCGTCGCCGCCTTGGTATACGGCAGCGGGTTCACGCTGATCTCGGTATCCATGCAGACATTGGCTGCGCGACTGGCGACCGAGCCATGCCGGACGAGCCTGCTCGCCAACTGGGGGACGGTCGGCAGAGCCGGCCAGGCCGTGGGTCCGGCCGTTGCAGGGCTGATGGTCACGCAGACCGGCACGGGTGGCACCTTCCTGCTGGGCGCGTTGCTGGCGGCCGCGTCGGCCGTTGGCTGCACGATGCTGGCTCGTGTCGACGGCGGTTCAAGAATGGCGTAGGCACAGAGTCCCTGAGGGCGGCTGTCAATGCCTGCTGACGATGCTGGTCCCCTCCGGCCCTGGGCTTCTGGATCTCGCGGGGGCACCGCGCCAGCAGGTGCCAGGCTCGGACACCGCCACGCTCCGGATGCTGCTCACGCACACCGAGGGGCTACCCCGACCTGTACCAGGACCCCGAGACCGCCCCCTGTTGCCGGGAGGCGCGCACGATGACCAGGACCCGCCGTAAACCTTCGCCATGCTGGCGCCGGGCGTTCGCGAACCGGTTGCCCGGCAACAGTTCGACTACTCCATCACCGGATCTATCATCCTGACCCGCGTGCTGAGCAGAACGGCCGGCGGAGATGAGACCCTCGAACGCGACTTCCGGCTCCTCCTCAAGCGAGCGGGCTCGAAGCCAGGGGGCATGCTGACCGCCGAGCGATCCAAAGACGCCTTCCACCGCTTCGCCCACGGCTACAACGTCGAGAACGGCGGCAAGTGACTGACTTCTTCACCGCCTACGGCGCCACGGGCATCCCCACTGACCACCTGTATGGCCTGCCGTCCGGGGACGGGATGTTCGCCGGCACCGCGCTCGGCGGCGCCCGGTTCCTCAACGCGTTGTACATGAGGAAGGAACTCCTGCGGCCCGGCACAGTCAAGCAGATGATCATGCCGTCGCCGCAGGCGGTCGCGCTGGGCGACACCTACGGGATGGCCACATACCGTGCCACGGTCGGCGGGCGCGTCTGGCAGGGCCACGAGGGCGGCTACTGCGGCTTCACGGGCGTACGCCTCCACCACCCCCTGACGCCGTTGGTACAAGCGTCCGAGAGTTCTTCGTGAGGTGGCGAGAAACCGAGGTCGCGGGCCGAAGCGTACGGTTCGGGCATGGTCGCCGTAGGCGAACGCCGGTGTCCTCCTCCATGGCCTCCGCAACGGGCCTTGAGCGGTCCTCGTCGTCGAATGACGGGCGCCGCGCATTCGCGGTGATCGGCCGCTATGTCCGGGCACGGGACGGGGCGCCGGCAGCGGACATGGCCGCCTGTGTCACTTAGGGGCGGCCATGTCGCCGTTCAGTCCACCAGGAGGGACCCGTGCACGGAAGCGGCGGGGGCGGGTACCTGCTGGGTGATGCAGTGGATCCCGCCGCCTCCGAAGGCGATGGTGCTCGCTCTCACCCCGACGACCGCGCGGCCCGGGAAGGCCGTCGCGACGGCCTCCAGTGCCCGCGCGTCGTCGGCGGTGTCGGCCGTGGGCACGACGACGCCGCCATCGGCCACGTAGAAGTTCACGTAGCCCACCCTGGCCAGCCGTCCCGCGACGGTGACGACCTGCTGGGGCGGCACCTCCACGATCTCCAGCCGGCGTCCGCGCGCGTCCGTGACGGCCTCCAGGACGGCCCGGTTGGCGCGCAGTCGCGCGTAGTCGGGACTGGCGGGATCGACGCAGGACTCTACGACGACCCGGCCCGGCCTGGCGAACACGCAGACCCCGTCCACGTGCCCGTCGGTCACTCCGGCGGCGTGACCGTAGGGCAACCAGATGACTTTCTCGACGCCGAGCAGGGCGGAGAGCTCGGCTTCGATGTCGTGACGGCCCAGGTGCGGATTCCGGTTGGCGTTCAGCAGGCACTGTTCCGTGGTGATCAGCGTGCCTTCGCCGTCGACGGTGATCGCGCCGCCCTCCAGCACCATCGATGAGGCACGTCGCGGGACGCCGAGCAGGTTGAGCAGCCTCCTACTGACCTTGTTGTCGGAGTCGTAGGGGAAGTACCGCTCGCCCCAGGAGTTGAAGGCGAAGTCGACTCCGACGCGGTGGCCGTCGTCGGTCAACGTGAAGATCGGCCCTGAATCCCGCAACCACGAGTCGTCGATGGGCAAGCCGATCACCTCGACACCCGGGCCGCAGGCCGCCTGGGCGTTCTCGATCTGGTCCGGCCGGGCCGCCATAGTGACCGGCTCGAACGCTGCGATCGCCCGCGCCACCGCGGCGTACTCGGCCCTGGCCTCGGCCAGCATCCCATCCCACAACTCCTCGCGGGTCGGCCAGGCCATCAGGCACCCCTCGTGTGCCTCCCACTCGGCCGGCATGCGCAGCTCGCCCAAGGCTCCTCCTCCGATCCGTGTGGTCATGCGGCGCAGAGGCGTTGCAGGACGCCGGTGAGTACCGACAGCCCGGCCACCATGTCGTCGTCGGTGGTGAATTCGCCCTCGTTGTGTGAGATCCCGTCCTTGCTGGGGACGAACAGCATCACCGTCGGTGTGACGTCCTTGACGTTCGTCGAGTCGTGGCCGGCGACGGTCAGGACCCGGCGGCTCGTCAGCCCCAACTCCGCGCACACGTCCTCGGCGAGTTCGACGCCGTCGGCCGGATAGTCGTTGCGGTCCCAGTGGTGCGTACGGTCGAGTGTGATGGACACCCCGTGACGGTGCTCGATGTGGGCGGCGGCCTCGCGCAGGAGCCGCTCCGCTGTTTGGAGCGCTTCGGGGTCGGGGCTGCGCAGGTCGAGATTGCAGACGACCTGTCTGGCCACGACCACGGGGGAGTTCGGCCGTACGTCGAGCTTCGACACGGCGGTGTGCAGCCGAGCGTGCGCCAGTTCGTCGGCCAGTTCCCGGGCGCGCACGACGAGCAGGGAGGCGCCCAGCAGGGCGTCCCGGCGGTCGGCCATTGCGGTGGGCCCGGTGTGCGCCTGCTCGCCGTCCACGGTGACGAGGAATTTCCGCGCCCCCCAGGTGCCGGTCACCACTCCGATCCGGGCGGCGTCGTCCTCGAGCTCCTTGCCCTGCTCGATGTGGATCTCGGCGTACCCGGCGAGCGGCAGGTCGGCCGCTGGTCCGACGGCACCTATGAGCTCTAGCGCCGCGCGTACGCTGACGCCGCGGCCGTCCTCGATGGCGTAGGCGCTCTCCAGGGGGAGCTTGCCGGTGAACACCGAGCTGCCCATCATGCTCGGCGCGAACCGGCTCCCCTCTTCGTTGAACCAGTTCACCACCGCGAGGTTGTGCCGAGGAGTCATCCGCCCTTCACGTGCTCGCCGCGCTACGGCGTAGGCGGCGTGGGCGGAGGCGGCGACGCCGTACGCGCCGTCGAACCGGCCGGCCGTCGGCTGGCTGTCCAGATGCGAACCGGTGAGAATGTACGGCGCTCCGGGGACCAGGTCGAGGAGCCCGAACTGGTTCCCGATCGCGTCGACGCGTACGTCGAATCCGTGGGAGGTCAGCCAGCCGCCGAGCCAGGCCCGCTGCATGGCGTCCGGGAGGGTCGCCGCCTCCCGGTCGACGCCGCCGTTCGGCGTCGCGCCGATCGACGACAGGTACGCGAAATCCCGCAGGAATACCGAGTCGGCCAGGCCACGCTGCTCACCAGTCACGGCGGAGCTCCATCGTGCTGCAGTGCAGGCTGCCGCCGTTCTTGGTGATTTCGCTGTAGGCCACGGGGACGACCTCCACGCCGTGCTTGGCCAGCAGCTCGGCGGCGGCGGTGAGATGGTCGGCGACCATCACGCGCCGCGGGGCGACGGTGAGCGAGTTGACCGCCCACTCCTCGCTCAGGGGCACCTCGACGGTCTCGATGTCGAGCGTCCGCAGTGTCGTCAGGAACGCGTACGGGAGCAGCGAGCTGTTCACCAGGGCGAGGTCGTGGTCGATCATGACCATGGCGCCGTCGAGGTGGATGAGATACCCGGGGAGCGGCACTTCGATGACGTTCACCCCCGCCGGTGCCACGAGGCGGCGGATCTGGTCGAGGCCCTCCTTGTTGCAGCGGATGGAGGTTCCGTAGGCCGCGACGTCGCGGTTCAGCTTCACGAAGCTCCCGCCTTCTGCGATGCCCGTTCCGGTGACCGTGCCCAGCACGGGCATCCCCGCGGAGGCGACGGTCGCGGTGATGGACCGCTCCTCGCCGCGCCGCATGCGGGGCGCGAGCCGGGTGATGACCGCGCCACCGGGAACGGTGATCAGCGGGTCGCGGGTGTAGATCGACTTCGTGAAGCTCTCGGGGAGTTCGGGCGCGAAGACGACCTCGACTCCCTCGGCGCGCAACGCCGCCACGTAGCCCTCGTACTGCTGGTGCAGCAGGTCGAGGTCGGGGGCCTTCCGGTCGAGCCAGTACCAGTTCTTGTCCGGATCGACGAGGGCTCCCAGCTCGTCGTCCCAGGCGTCGGCGCTGATGCGAGCGAGGCCGGGGTTCGGGCGACGCATCAGAACGGTGCGCAGCGGGCTGACCTCGTCGGCCGCGCCCCACTTCGCTCCCCAGTTGCGGGTGAGTTCACCGGGGTCGTGGAACCCGGGTTCGGGCTCGGGACCGAGGCTGTCGTGGACTCGTGATCTGCCGAAACCGCTCATGTGCGGCGGGTCCTTTCCTGTCGTGTGCTGGGTCAGTCGACGGTGGCGTCGAGGTCGGGAGTCTCAGGCGGCGGGCCGCGACGGTGCCGCCGAGGGTGACGAGGGCGATGACCATGAGGAGGCCGGCGGTGGCCCAGAGCCGGGCGTCCCCGGCCGCGTCGATGATGACGGTGGCGATGAACGGCACGAACCCGGACACGGCGCCGGCCAGGTTGTAGGCCAGGCCTATCCCGCTCTGCCGCGTCGCGGTCGGGAAGAGCTCGTTGAGGATCTGGCCGCTGGCCGCGAACGAGATCGAGACCAACGTAGAGCCGGTCACCATCGCGACGGCGACCGCGAGAGCAGATCCTTGCCCCACGAGAACGAACATCGGATAGGCGAACAGGACGGTGGCGACGCCGCCGATCACCGAGATCCGGGTGCCGCCGACGCGGTTCGCGTACAGGCCCCAGAGGACGAAGAGCGGGATGTTGAGCACGGACGCGACGAGTCCGGCGTTCAACAGGAATGAGATGTCGATCCCGAGCTGGCGGGTGCCGTAGTTCAGCAGGAACGTGTCGGAGAAGTAGTAGCCCGCAATGCCGAGGAAGGCCACGCCGATGCCGGCGAGGAGGCGCGTCTTCTCCGCGCGGAACACCTGGACGAGCGGGATGCGACGCTCGGCGGCCCCTGCCTCGGCGGCCTCCGCGGCGAAGTGGCGGCTCTCGTCGATGGCCGTTCGGATCCACAGCGCGACGATCGTGAACGGCACGGCCAGCAGGAACGGGACCCGCCACCCCCACGCCTGGAAGGACTCGGGGGACTGGATGTTGGTGAGCAGCGTGAAGACGCCGACCCCGACGAGGATGCCCACCGGGTTCCCGAGCTGCGGGAGCATGGCGTAGAAGCCGCGGTTCCGCGTCTCCGCGTGCTCGGTGATCAGGGCGGAGGCGCCGCTCCATTCGCCGCCCATGGCGATCCCCTGCAGGAAGCGGAGCACGATCAGGAGCACGGGTGCGGCCAGCCCGATCGTCTCGTAGGTGGGCAGGACGCCCATGGCTCCGGTGACGGCGCCCATCATCACAATGGTGATCAGCAGGCTTCGTTTGCGGCCGTAGCGGTCGCCGACATGTCCGAAGATCGCGGCGCCGAGCGGTCGCGCGACGAAGCCGATCGCGAAGGTGGCGAACGACGCGAGGGTACCGGCCAGCGGATCGAGGTCGGTGAAGAACGCTGTGTTGAAGACGAGGGCGGCGGCGGTGCCGAACAGATAGTAGTCGTACCACTCCAGCGCGGTGCCGGTGAACGACGCGGCCGCGACTCGTTTCAGCGAGGGCGGCCTGGCCACGGTCGTGAGCATGAGAGTCCTCGAGGTCAGGGGGATTGCCGGTAAACCTAAGGCGACGGGGCGCGCGGCAGAAGGGGCGGTTGTCGCGGTTTCCAGGCGAAATACTGTGCTGCCGTCCAAAGAGTGCTCACGTGTGCGGCAGAGCCGGGGTGCGGCGGGGGGACGGTCTCAGTCCGCCGCTTCCAGGCAGAGGAGGGCGAGCTTGATCAACGCCGCGTCACGCGGGCTCGACGGGTCCAGACCGGTGAGGGCGCGGAAGCGGTTCAGCCGGTTAAAGATGGTGTTGCGATGGCAGTACAGGCGCGCGGCCGCCGCGGGGACGCCGCCGGTCTCCAGAACGGTGTGCACCGCCTCGACGATCCGTTCCCGATCCGCCGCCGTGAGGCCGCGCAGCGGACTAAGGAGGTCGCGCACGAGGTCGCGCCGGAACTCTCCGATCGAGGCCGCCGCGAGTTCCAGCCACGCGTCGCGGACGAGCCGGGGGCCGTTCAGTTCGCCGAGTGCTCGTCGGCACGCCTGCGCGAGCCGGATGTGGCGGGGAGCTGCGGCGAGACCCTCGAAGGGCGAGCTCACCACGCACGCCGCCCCGGCGAACCACCGCTGCTGAGGAGCGTCGCCGGCCCCGTTCGGCAACTGAAACAGCAGCGTGTCCGACTCCGCCTGCGTGTGTAGGTGGCATGGAGCGCCCCGGCCCAGGACGTCGGCGCGAACGCGGGCGAGAGCCGACTCCCCGCGACGGGCCACCGCGACGACGAACCTGCGCTCGGGCACGAAGCCGAGGACGTGCGCCGCGCGCTTCACGGTCTCGGCCCGCTGCCCGTCGGTCGCGAGCAGGCGGGCGAACCACTCCCGCCGCTCGTCCTCGATGGCCCGGGTGATCTCCGCCAGCCGCGCCTGGTACCCGATCAGGACCGCGTTGGCATGCTGCTCGACGGCCTCCCACACATCGGCGCCGCCGGCGATGAGGACCGCCATCTCCGACGGCTGGATCTCGTCGGACAGCGCCGACCAGACGAGCCTGAAGTCCAGGCGGACGGCCTGCATCAGCGACTCGAGCGGCACGCCGGCATCCATCCTGGCGCGCCCGATCTCGCCCGACGCGTCGCGCAGGCGCTGGTCGAGGGGGAGGTCCGCGATGTGGCGGATCAGCAGTTCGATGCTGGCTCCGGCGCCGCTCCTGAGCTCATCGTCGCCGACCTCGCCGTTCGCATACCCGGGTAGCGTGACCACCTGGGTCACGAATGCCTCGATGAGTTCGGGCAGGCGATCGAGGGTCGCGGCGGCTATGGCCCGGAGGTCGCGCCGACCTTCTCCGCCGGGTACGGGTGAGCCGGTCTCGTCCTGGTGCTCGTCTGCCATCGACGTCTCAGCCTGTGTGAAGGGTCTCGCCGACCTCGGCCGCGATCGCGTCGCGGAGCAGGTGGCGGGCCCGCTCCAAAGTGATCGAGCCGCTGAGCCAGCGCTCGCTGAGCCCTTCGACCAGGGCGGTGAGCCGCTCGGCGGTGTCGGCAGGGTGTGAGGCGGCCGGTGTCGCCGAGCAGGCCCGCGTGCGCTCCACCAGTTCGGCGATGTCGCGCACCCATTGCTCGGTGGACGTGCGTAGCTGGTCCTGCAGCTCCGGCTCGAAGACGGCGCTGGCCCGCAGCTCGCCCCAGGCGGTGCTGTTCTCCCGCACGTCGGGGTCGTCCTGCAGCTCCAGGAGCAGGGTGCGCTCCAGTGCCGCGCACGGGTCGGCGTCGGCCGAGACGCCTTCGCCGGTGTACCGGTCCGCGCGGTCGCTGATGAACTCCAGGGTCCGGCGCAGCAGATTGGCACGGTCCCCGAAGTGGTAATAGAGCAGCGCTGTAGAGACCCCCGCTTCTGCCGACAGCTCCTCGACGCGGAGCCCTCGCACGCCGCGCCTGGCGATCACCCGCGTCGCCGCCTCCAGGATCGACTTCTGACGATGACTCAGTTCGCTCACGTTACTGAAAATATCCTCAAAGGTCTTGACTGAAAATTAAGTCAGCCACACCATAGCAGCCACTGATGAGGGGCTGACTGAAATTTCAGCCAGTGAGGAGGCTGTCATGCGGATGCCGGCGGAGTGGGAGGCACACGAGGGGTGCCTCATGGCCTGGCCGACTCGCGAAGATCTCTGGGGCGCGGTGCTGGCCGAGGTCCGGGCGGAGTACGCGGCAGTGGCACAGGCGATCGCGGCGTTCGAGCCGGTCACGATGGTGGCCCGGCCCGACCAGGTCGAGGACGCCCGCGCGGCCTGCGGCGCGGCCGTCGAGGTGATCGGGCTGCCGATCGACGACTCGTGGCTGCGCGACTCGGGGCCGATCTTCACGCTGACCGGCGACGGCCGCCGGGCCGGGGTGGATTTCCGGTTCAACGCGTGGGGGGAGAAGCACGCGCCCTACGACTCCGACGACAAGGTCGGCGCGCGACTGCTCGACCTGCTCGGGGCCGAGACCGTCCGGTCGGAGATGGTGCTGGAGGGCGGCGCAGTCACCGTCGACGGCGAAGGCACCCTGATCACCACCGAACAGTGCCTGCTGAACCCCAACCGCAACCCCCGGCTGGGCCGGGACGAGATCGAGGCCGAGCTGAAGGCGAAGCTCGGGGTCGAAAAGATCATCTGGCTGCCCTATGGAGGGCTGGAGGACACCGAGACCGACGGTCACGTGGACGGCGTCTGCGCCTTCGCGGCACCCGGCACCGTGATCGTGTCGCTGCCCGAAGATCCGGCCCACCCCGACTATGCGCGCATGCGCGCCAACCGTGCGGTGCTCCAGGCGGTCACAGACGCCCGCGGCCGCCAGCTGAAGATCATCGAGGTGCCGCAAAGCGCCTTCGCGACGGTCGCCGGCGTGACCACCGAGGTCTGCTACCTGAACTTCTACGTCGCCAACGGCGGGGTCGTCGTGCCGGTCGCTGGCGTCCCGGCTGACGAGGGCGCCCTGGCGGTCATCGCGGATGCCTTTCCCGACCGCAAGGTCGTCGGGGTGCCCTCACGCGCCATCGCCTTCGGTGGCGGGGGAGTGCACTGCATCACCCAGCAGATCCCGGCGCCTCGCCCATGACGAGCCGGGCCGGCCGATGACGCGCGGGACCGTGCTCGCCGTCTGCGCCGATCCACGAACCAGGGAGCCTTCCGTGCGTCGATCCCCGAAGCCGCGCAACCTCGCGGGAGCAGCCGTCCTCTGCGTCCTCGTCGCCGCCTGCGGCGGCACAGCCCCGAGCGGTGTGCCGGGGGGGACGTCCTACACGCTCTCGGCGGGCACGCCGCCGGCCAAGGGGGACATCCCAGCGTTCACCTGGGCGCTCTACGCCGAACCCTCAGGGCTGGACTACATCCACGCCTTCGACTATCCGCAGAACATGATTCTCGCGAACGTGTGCGAGAGCCTGATGCGCTGGACGCCCGAGCTCACCATGGAGCCGGGCCTCGCCACGAAGGTGGCCAACCCCGACCCGAAGACCTTCGTCTACACGATCCGGCCCGGCGTGAAGTTCCACGGCGGCGGAGAGATGACCGCCGACGACGTCGTCTACAGCATCCGGCGCCATCTCGACCCGGCACTGGGGTCGTACTGGAACAAGGCGCTCGACAACGTCGAGTCGGTGACCAGGACTGGCCCGATGCAGGTCACCGTGACGCTGAAGCGACCCGACGCGCTGTTCCCACAGTGGATGGCGACCTCCGCCGGCACGGTGGTCAGCGCCAAGGCCGCCGAGGCGATGGGAAAGCGCTTCGGCACCGCCGACGGCGGAGTGGATTGCACCGGCCCGTTCACGCTCGGCACTTGGACCAAAGGGCAGTCCATCGAACTGGACCGCTTCGCCGGGTACTGGGGGCGGCGGGCCAAGGCCGGCAAGGTGACCTTCCGCTTCATCCCCGATGTCACGACCAGAACCGCCACCATGACCACCGGGGAGACCGACGGGGGCTACCTGATCACACCGGACAGTTATCCCCGGCTGGAGGCCAGCGGCAAGGGCAAGCTGTACTTCGGCAAGAGCCTGACCACGGTCAGCCTGAGCGTCACGAACCTCAAGGGCGCCGTGGGTGACGTGCGTGTCCGCAAGGCGCTCATGCTGGCCCTCGACCGTCAGGGCTTCGTCAGGACGGGCCTCGGCGGCGTCGGCGCGCTCTCCGCGGCGCCCGCCCCGCGCGACGCCTGGCAGGGCGTCCCCGAGACGGCGATCGACACCGCCTACGACGGCCTCGCGCCCGCCTCCCGGGACGTCGAGCAGGCCAGGCGGCTGATCCGGGAGGCGGGCGCCACGGGCAAGAAGGTCGTCGTGGCGACCAGTCCCATCGGGCCCGACGTGTCGCTGCTGGCCACCGCCGTCCAGGCCGCGGGCACCGAGATCGGGCTGGACGTGGAACTCAAGACGATCGCGCCCGACGCCTACACCGCCCTGTTCTCCGATCCCACGGCGCGGGAGGCGGTGGACGTGTTCCCCAACACCTACTACCTGTCCATCACCGACCCGCTGGCGAGCTACTCGGTCTTCCGCAGCGGAGACTTCGAGAACTACAGCGGGTTCAGCGACCCGGCCTACGACAGGCTCTTCGACCAGGCCGCCGCCGAGTACGACCTCGCCAAGCGGGCGGAGCTGACCGCGCGGCTGCAGAGGATGGCGGCCGAGCAGGCCCTGTGGATCCCTGTCGCCGAGTGGCCCACCACCATGTTTCTCAACAAGAGGATCACCGGCGCACCGACCACCATCGCCTACATGTACTACCCGTGGGCGGCGGACGTGGGGGCGGCCGGATGATCGCCGCCTACCTGGCCCGGCGGCTGGCCGGTCTGGTCGCCACCCTGGTTGCCGCGTCGTTCCTCGTGTTTGGCGCCCTATATCTGGCCCCAGGCTCCCCGGAGACTTTCCTGCTCGCCGGGCGCGCGGCCAACCCGGAGGCGCTGGAGGCGATCCGCGCCCAGTACCACCTGGACGACCCGTTCCTCATCCAGTACGCCAAGTGGCTGGGGCAGGTGGTCACCGGTGACCTCGGCCAGTCGGTGCAGTACCGCAGCCCGGTCCTCGGCCTGATCGAGGCCCGGCTGCCCGCCACCTTGCTGTTGATCGCGATGTCGGCCCTGCTGGTCGTGGTGTTCGGCGTGGCCCTCGGCTGGATCAGCGCGGTGCGGGGCGGCGGCACCGACTCGGCCGTCCTGGTCGGGACGACCGTCGCGCTCGGGACGCCGTCGTTCGTGGCGGCGATCGTGCTGCTGTGGCTGTTCTCGGTGCGGCTCGGCTGGTTCCCGGCCATCGGCAGCGGCCAGGGCGTGGCGGACATGATCTACCACCTGACCCTGCCGTCCGTCGCCCTGTCGCTCTACTGGATCGGCGTCCTGACCCGCGTAACCAGGACCTCGATGCTGGACGAGCTCGGAAGGGAACATGTCGAGGTGGCGCGCAGCCGCGGCATCCCCGAGCGTACGGTGATCCGCCGGCACGTCCTGCGCAACGCGCTCGGCCCGATCAGCACGATGAGCGGCCTGACCGTCTCCGGGCTGGTGATCAGCACCGTGCTGGTGGAGTCGGCGTTCGGGCTGGGCGGGCTGGGGGAGTTCCTGGCTCGTTCGGTGTCGGTGAAGGACTTCCCCGTCGTCCAGGCGATCAGCTTGCTCGTCGTCGCCCTGTTCGTTGTGGTCAACCTGGTGGTCGACCTCCTTCACCCGCTGATCGACCCGCGGGTCGGGTACGGCGCGAGGGGTGCCCAATGACGGCCGCCGCGCTGAGCCGCCGCCCAGGGCTGAAGCACCTCCGAACTCGGCGGAACGGACTGTACCTGGCGTGCCTCGCCTTCGCCGGACTGGTGGTCCTCGTCGCCCTGATCGCCCCGTGGTTGGCGCCCGCCGACCCCAACGCCACCGACCTGGGCGCCGCGCTCGCCGACCCGTCGTCCGGACATCCGCTCGGCGCGGACATCGCCGGTCGCGACACCCTGTCCCGTCTGCTCCTGGGATCACGCACCTCGCTGCTCGGCCCCCTTGGGATCGTGGCCTTCTCCACCGTCCTCGGCGTCGTGGTCGGGGTGACCGCCGGCTGGCGCGGAGGCTGGATCGACACGGCCCTCTCCCGCAGCAGCGAACTGCTGCTTGCGTTCCCTGGACTGCTGCTGGCGATCCTTTTCGTGGCCCTCTACGGGGAGGGGCTCCTCGCTCCGGTGGCCGCGCTGTCGCTGGCCTACTTGCCGTTCGTCAGCAGACTGGCGCGCAGCCTCACGCTGAGCGAACGACAGCGTCCATACCTCGCCGCCTACCGCGTCCAGGGGTTCTCCGGGTTGTCGATCTGCCTGCGGCACCTGATCCCGAACATCGCGCCGGTCGTTCTGGCCCAGTCCACGGTCAACTTCGGGTACGCGCTGCTCGACATGGCGGCGCTGTCCTTCCTCGGCCTGGGTGTGGCGCCGCTGACCCCGGACTGGGGATCGATGATCAACGCCGGGCAGAGCGCCCTCCTGCAGGGCAAGCCGCTGCCGGCCGTCCTGCCCTGCGTCGCGATCGTCGTGACGGTCGTGGCCTTCAACGTCGTCGGCGAGCACTGGGCCGACCGGGTCGCCAGGAGGGAACAATGAGCGCCTCGACTCACGTGCTGGAGATCGACGGGCTGACCCTGGGGCTACCCCGCGTCACCCGACCCGTTCTGGACGGCGTCGACCTGACCGTCGGCGTCTCGGAGATCGTCGCCCTCGTCGGGGAGTCGGGCTCGGGCAAGTCGATGACACTGCGGACGGCGCTCGGGCTGCTCCCCCGTCAGGCCTCCGTGGAAGGGCTGGTCAGGGTCGCCGGCGAGAACGTCCTCATGATGACGCCCGCCCGGCTGCGGCGCCTGCGGGCAGGTACCGTCTCGATGATCTTTCAGGACCCGCGGGCGGGCATCAACCCGCTCCGGCGGCTGGGGGACTTCCTCACCGAGAGCGCCCGCGTCAACGGCGGAGCCGACGGCGTCCAGCCGATGGCACGCGCTCGGCATCTGCTCGCGGCGGTCGGGCTGACCGACCGCGTTCTCCACCAGTACCCCCACGAGCTGTCCGGTGGCATGCTCCAGCGGATCATGATCGCCTCGGCACTCATGAACGATCCTGGGCTGCTCCTGTGCGACGAACCCACCACCGCGCTCGACGTCACCACCCAGGCCGAGATCGTGGCTCTGCTGACGGACCTGCGGGACAGGTTCGGGACGGGGATGCTCTTCGTCACCCACGACCTCGGGCTGGCGGCTGCGATCAGCGACCGCGTGTTCGTCATGTACGCCGGCCGGATCGTCGAGCACGGCCAGGCTGCGTCGCTGTTCGCCACGCCGCGGCACCCGTACACGGCAGCGCTGCTGCGGTCCACGCCGCGGTTGGAAGCGCCCGGCCAGCGGCTCGACGCCATCCCCGGCCAGCCTCCCGATCTGCATGCCCGGTTGCCCGGCTGCCCGTTCGCGGCCCGATGCGCGCACGCGATCGAACGTTGCCGTGCCGAGCGGCCCGAGCCGGACGGCGGCGTCGCCTGCCACCGCGCGGGCGAACTCGTCCTCGCCAACGTGCAGGAAGGAGACCGCTCCCGTGGATGAGCCGACCGCGGTAGGCGCCGCCGATCCCGTGCTGCGGGTGAGCGGCCTGCGCAAGACGTACGGTCCGGTGCTCGCGGTGGACGACGTCTCGTTTACCCTGGCCAAAGGCCGATCGCTGGGCGTGGTCGGAGAGTCGGGGTCAGGCAAGACCACCACCGCCCGGATCATCGTCGGCCTCGAACAGGGAGACGCCGGCCAGGTGACGGTGGCGGGACGCGACCGGACGCGGAGCCGGCGGCACGGCCGCGCCGAACGGCTGAGGCGAGCCCGTGACGCGCAGATGGTCTTCCAAGACCCGTTCCTCTCCCTGGACCCGAGGATCCCCGCGGCGGCGGCGCTGCGTGAGACCCTCCGGCTGCACTTCCCCCGGCGCGACGCTACCGCTCGGATCGCCGAACTCCTCGACCAGGTGGGCCTGGGGGAGCGGGCCGCCGCGGCGTTGCCGCGCGAACTGTCCGGCGGCCAGCGGCAGCGGCTGGCCATCGCCCGCGCTCTGGCCGTCGAACCCGCTGTGCTCGTGCTCGACGAGGCGGTGGCGGCGCTCGACGTCTCGGTGCAGGCGCAGATTCTCAACCTGCTGGCCGACATCCGGGAGCAGACCGGCGTCGGCTACTTGTTCATCACCCACGATCTGGGAGTCGTCCGGTGGGTCACCGACGACGTGATCGTGATGTGGCGCGGGGCGATCGTCGAACGGGGCCCCACCGCACGGGTCCTCGCCGCGCCGGAGCACCCGTACACCCGGCTGCTGCTGGACTCGGCGCCGAGGCCCGGCTGGGATCCGGGCGCAGTCGCCGCCCACCGCCGCGCCCTCGCCCGTGCGGCGACGCCTTCCCCCTCACCATCCGACCACAGGAAGAACTGATGCGTCTCACCCCCACCGAGCAGGATCGGCTGCTCCTGTTCACCGCCGCTGAACTCGCCCGCGCGCGGCGAGCGCGGGGACTGCGGCTCAACGTCCCGGAGGCGACGGCGCTGATCGCCGACACCGTGTGCGAGACCGCCAGGGACGGCGCCCGGCTCGCCGAGGCGATCGCGGCGGGACGCACGGTCCTCGGCGTCGACGACGTCCTGCCCGGCGTCGCCGACATCGTCACCGAGGTCCAGGTGGAGGCCGTCTTTGAGGACGGGACCAGGCTGGCGGTGATCGTCGACCCGATCGATGCCGGCTCGCTCGGCCCGCTCGCCCCCGGGGCGATCGTCCCGGCCGACGCGCCGCCTGCCATGCCGGAAGCGGTGGTGACCGTCGAGGTCACCAACACCGCCGACGTGCCCATCGGCGTCACCTCTCATTTCCACTTCTTCGAGGTCAACCCGAGGCTGCGCTTCGACCGCGCGGCCACCTACGGAAGGAGGGCGGCCATCCCGGCCGGCTCCACCCTGCGCTTCGCCCCGGGCGACACCGTCGTCGTCCCGTTGACGCCGATCGGCGGCGCCCGGGTCGCGGTCGGCTTCGCCGGGCTCGTCGACGGCCCGCTCGACGCCCCCGGAGCCCGGGAGGAGGCCCTGCGCCGGGCCCGCGCCTGCGGGTACCTCGACCGTCCCGCGGGCCGGGAGCCCACCCCGGGTTCCGCCGGAAGCATGAGCGGCAGAGAGGACGCGCCATGACCACACAAGCATTCGAATACGCCGCCGTCCACGGCCCGACTACCGGCGATCTGGTAAGGCTGGGCGACTCCGGCCTGGTCGTACGCGTGGAACACGACGCGCAGCGGCGAGGCGAGGAGTTCCTCGCCGGCTTCGGCAAGACGGCCAGGGACGGCATGCATCTCAAGGCCGCCGCCGTGGGGGAGACCTGCGACCTGGTCATCAGCAACGTGCTGGTGATCGACGCGCTGCTCGGGATCCGCAAGACCTCCATCGGGATCCGGGCCGGGCGGATCTGCTCCGTCGGCCGGGCGGGCAACCCCGACACACTGGACGGGGTCGACGTCGTCGTCGGCACCGGCACCGCCATCGTCTCCGGAGAAGGGATGATCGCCACCGCCGGCGCCGTCGACACCCACGTCCACCTGCTTTCACCCAGGATCATGCAGGCGTCACTGGCGTCCGGCGTGACCACGATCATCGGCCAGGAGTTCGGCCCCGTCTGGGGCGTCGGCGTCAACTCACCATGGGCTCTGCGGCACGCCTTCAACGCGTTCGACGCCTGGCCGGTCAACATCGGCTTCCTGGCCCGCGGCTCCTCCTCCGATCCCGCGCCGCTGATCGAGGCACTGGCCGAGGGCGGCGCCTCCGGGTTCAAGGTGCACGAGGACATGGGCGCCCACACGCGCGCCCTGGACACCGCGCTGCGCGTCGCCGATGACCACGACGTCCAGGTGGCCCTGCACTCCGACGGGCTCAACGAATGCCTGTCGGTGCGCGACACCTTGGCCGTCCTGGACGGCCGGACGATCCACGCCTTCCACATCGAGGGGTGTGGTGGCGGGCACGTTCCGGACGTGCTCACCATGGCCGGTCTGCCCAACGTGATCGGGTCCTCCACCAACCCGACTCTGCCGTTCGGCCGCGACGCCCTCGGCGAGCACTT
Source organism: Nonomuraea sp. NPDC049637 (assembly GCF_040675235.1). NCBI lineage: Bacteria > Bacillati > Actinomycetota > Actinomycetes > Streptosporangiales > Streptosporangiaceae > Nonomuraea > Nonomuraea sp. NPDC049637. The sequence goes on along the minus strand of NZ_JBFAOM010000029.1, from coordinate 72,008 downwards.
CGGGATGATCGTCTCGGCGCACGGCCTGAAGACCGACCTGCCCGGTGACGCCGCCATGGCCCGCGACCGCATCCGGGCGGGCACGATGGGCGCCGAGAACGTCCTGCACGACCTCGGTGTCATCCCCATCACCTCCTCCGACGCCCAAGGCATGGGGCGGGCGGGTGAGACCGTCCGCCGGACCCTCGCGCTGGCTGCGAAGATGAAGGGCGAGCGAGGTGCTGAGGGAGGCGACGACAACGACCGCGTCCTGCGCTACATCGCCAAACTGACCATCAACCCCGCGATCGCCCACGGCCTCGCGCACGAGATCGGCTCGATCAGCGTCGGCAAGCTGGCGGACATCGTGCTGTGGCGGCCGCAGTACTTCGGGGCCAAGCCGCAGCTCGTGCTCAAGGCCGGGTTTCCCGCCTTCGGCGTGACCGGCGACCCCAACGCGTCGACCGACACGTGCGAGCCGCTCGTGCTGGGCCCGCAGTTCGGCGCGCACGGAGCCACAGCCGCCGACTTGTCGGTGGCCTTCGTCAGCCAGGCCGCCGCGACTGCCGCATCGGACCGGATGCCCACTCGCCGCCGCCGTGTAGGGGTACGGAACACCCGCGGCCTCGGGCCGTCGGCGATGGTCCGGAACGACCGTACGGGGCTTGTTCAGGTGGACGCTTCCACTGGCACGGTCACCTTCGACGGCGATCTCGTCTCCTCGCCGCCGGCCGAGTCCGTCAGTCTCAACAGGCTCTACTTCCTTTGATCAGGTGTCCTGGTGACTGGAGAAGCGCTGGTCGGTGTCTCTTGTCCGTGTCGCGTCCGTACGCCGGGCTTTAAACAGTTTTGCTCTGCCGTTCTTTTTCAATACGATCGGATCCAAAACGAGCGAAAGCTAAAAGACAGAGCGTGTCTGAAGACAGTGATCGCACAGGAGAGTTCCCTGCGGCCGCGAGTCCTCATGCCCGCTCCTCTATCGGCCCGGCGCCACAGCCGTCCCGTATGGGTGCGATCGGCGTCGAAGAAAGGATGTCCCATGAGCGGGACAGCACATCACAGCCCTGGACTCCGCGCCTTGCGCGACCGGGTGATCGCCCCGTCGACCATCGCGCTGCCCACGGTCGGTGACGGGCTGACCTGGAGACCTGTCACCGTCGCCGACATCGGCCTGATCCTCGACCTGAAGCGGGCCGCCGGACAGGTCGACCATCCGCGCTCGCTGGTGATGAGGGACGAGCTGGAGGAGGAGTTCAAGAGCACGACCTTCGACCCCGAGCGCGACGCGGTGATCGCCGTCGACGCCGCCGGGCGGGCCGTCGCCTACGGCTCGGCTGCGGCCCCGGCGAGCCAGGAGACGATCGTCCGGGTGGAGCTCGACGGAACGGTGGCCCCGGACCGTCGTGGTGAAGGCATCGGCAGGGCGCTGCTGGCGTGGCAGGAGGCCCGGGGGCTCCAGCATCTCGCGGCCTGCGACGTGGCCCTGCCCGGGTGGCTCGTCTCGAGCGCGCACGACCACGCCACCCCTGCCATCCGGCTCCTGGAGGCGCACGGCTACGAGCGCGCCCGGTGGTGGCTGGAGCTGGAGCGCGACCTCAAGGCGCCGGTCGCCGAGCCGCCGTCGGTCCCCGGGGTGCGGCTTGTGCCCTACGACGAGGAGTGGCAGGAGCGAACCAGGTCCGCGCTGAACGACGCCTTCCGCGACCACTGGGGTTCCCAGCCGGTTACCGCCGCCGAGTGGGCCTCCGGTGACCGGCTGGAAGCATTCCGCCCGGACCTGTCCGTACTCGCCGTCACCCCCGGCACACACGACGGCGAACGCGTCGTCGGCTTCATCCTCGTCGACGTGCCGCAGGACGAGTGGCCGCTGCGCGGCGGACCGTTCGGTTACATCACGGCAGTCGGCGTACGGCGGGACGCGCGCGGGCAGGGGCTGGCCCGCACGCTGCTGGCCCACCTGCTGCGGGCCCTGCGAGCCGAGGGGTTGGACCACGCCGTACTCGACGTCGACGCCGAGAGCCCCACCGGCGCCCTCGGCCTGTACCAGAGTCTCGGCTTCACCGTCACCGACCGCGCGGTCAGTCTCGTCAAACGCTTCTGACCTCTCCGGACCCAGCCCACCCGGCCGCCTGACCACAACGAGCAGAAAGCACCCGACGTGTTCCCTTCCACCCTCACCGAGTTCTGGCTGACCCCCTCCACGACGAGTCGGGTCATCCACGAGGACGATGCCTTCAGCGTTCTCGTCGACACCGTCCTCGACGAGGACGAACGGCTCACCATCCTCACGACGACCGACGGCAGGACGCGCGTTCTGCTCACCTCGGCGGTCGCCACGACGATGGGCCTGGAAGACGGGCAGCCGGTCGACGAGGCGGACTTCCGGCAGCGGCTGGAGAAGTCCGGCATCTCGCTGCACGGAGCCGACAACCTGTTCTACTTCACCGACGAGGCCCGGGAGACGTTGCTCGGCGAACCGGACGACCCCTCGATCCGCCCGCTCACCGAGGCTGACGCGGACATGTTCGGGCAGTTCGAGGCGGCGGCGTCGGAACAGGATCGCGACGACGCATTCGTCGAACTGGACCACTGGGCGGTATACGGCGCGTTCGATGACGGGCGGCTGGTGTGCGCGGCGAGCATGTACCCGTGGAACGATACGCCGCTGGCCGACCTCGGCGTGCTCACGCTGCCTCCGTACCGGGGCAAGGGCCACGCCCGGCGCCTCGTGCGCGCGATCTCCCGGCACGCCCTAGCACGGGGCTACGAGCCGCAGTACCGCTGCCAGCTTGACAACCACGCCTCGGTGGCGGCGGCCGGATCGGCCGGCCTGACCCGATTCGGCACCTGGGACATCGTCTCGCCGGACTCAGCCGTGTAGGGGGACATGCCCCGCATCAAGGCCACCTACCGCTTCTCGGTGACTGTGCCGAGTACCAGAGTGGCGGTCGCCAACGGTGACCTGATCTCGCGCAGGAGCACCGGTGACCGCGCCACGTACGTCTGGGACGCCAAGGAGCCGATGGCCAGTTACCTCGCAACCGTCACCATCGGAAAGTTCCGGCTGACCGACGCCAAGATCGGAAAGTACCGGACCATCGTCGCCGTCGACCCCAAGCTGGCCGGCAAGGCCGCGAACCTGGCCGAGCGCCACGCTCCCGTCCTCGACTACTTCGCCTCGCTCTTCGGCCCCTATCCCTTCTCCTCCACCGGCGCGATCGTCGATCACGCGCCGAAGGTGGACTACGCCCTGGAGACCCAGACCAGGCCCATCTACGCGGAGGTGCCCGGCGAGGGGCTGCTCGCCCACGAGCTGGCGCACCAGTGGTTCGGCGATTCGGTGACGCCCAGTCGGTGGCAGGACATCTGGCTCAACGAGGGCTTCGCCACCTACGCCGAGTGGCTCTGGCAGGACAAGATCGGCGAGCGAGGCCTTCAGACGTCCTTCGACATGGCCTACGCCACCCCCGCCAAGGACGCGTTCTGGAGGACGCCGCCCGCCGACCCCGGCGGCCCGGCGGCGCTCTTCCACGACCCTGTCTACTACCGCGGCGCGATGACCCTCCACGCCCTGCGGGGCAAGGTGGGTGACATGGCGTTCTTCCAGATCCTCAGCAGGTGGACGGCGGAGCACAAGTACGGCAACGCCGATACTCGCGCCTTCATCGCTCTGTCGGAGCGGGTCTCCGGCCATGACTTGTCCGGTCTCTTCACAGACTGGCTGTTCAAGCCCGGCAAACCGGCTTTCTGGTCTTAAGACGTTCGGGAGGGGGAGTCCTGTCACCCCCTCTCCGTTGAGCGCATGACGCGGCCAGCCTTCATCACCAGCTTCACGTGCTCCTCTGGCCGGGCCAGCACGGCGATGTCCTCCAGCGGATCGCCCTCCACCATCAGGACGTCGGCGTAGGCGCCGGGCGTGGTCTCGCCGATGCGGTCCTGCAGCCCGACGAGCCGCGCGGCGACGCTGGTGGCCGAGCGCCAGGCGGACATCGAGGGCCTGACCGTCGGCCCCAAAGATCAGAAGATGGGCCAGGAGGGCGCGTGGACGGCGGACGCGACATTTCGAGGTGTCCGGGTCGGCCGCGACGCCCTCGTAGGCGGCGACGGTGCGATCGGATACAAGGCGGCGATGACGCCCTCTCCAGCGGGACGGCCGGAACCGTCGAGGCTGGCGCTCCCCTGGTGTGGAGCGCGCAGTTGGAGACGAAGGTCGTCGACAAGCCGGGGATCGTCCCCAGCAGTAGGCGCCCCGCCAGGAGCAGACGGCCACCGCCGGGCCGTACGCCATGGACGCGTACCGCCCCGGCGGTCGCCTCCTGTGCGTGGACGGCGACGGCGTGCGGCCGGTGATACCGGAAAGTAGGGTCGGTCGCAGAGCCGGGAGAAGGGCTGGTGACGCGGTGGCCGGCTTCGTCCCCGCCGACCACCCGCGCACCATCGCCGACGGCGACCCGGGACTGTGGGCGCCCATGGTGATGAGAAGGGTTAAAGATCAAGCTAGGTCGGCCCGGCGCCGGGTCTGGGTCATCCGCTACACGCGCTGCGGACACGGCAACGAGTTCGGCGCCCGCGACGCCATGTCCACCGCACGAGCGGCGATGACTACGACGAAGGACATGCACCACGCCACCACCTTCGGGGCCGGTAAACCCCCACTCGATTGCACACAAGGAGTTCGCCACGGTGGACCAAGCCGCCAGCGAGTGCGTCACGAAGAACGAAGGTCGCCGGCTTCGACAAGCTCGGCCGACAGGAGAACACCAGCCCGCTCACCCGGATGATCAATGATGAGGTCTACTCCTCGATTAGGATGCCCAACGCGCCGGCCAGGGCGAAAACCAGTCCATGCGCGTCCCGGCTCTTGACGGTCGCGCCCTTGAGGCTGGTGACACCGCCGATCCCGAGCAGCACGCAGTCGGAGAAGTGCGCGCCATCCATCTGCGCCTGGAAGAACTGGGCCATGCTTAGATCACAGCGCTCGAAGCGAACTCCCCGCAGGTCGGCGTTCTGGAAATTGGCCTCCGGCACGATGCAGTCACGGAAAACGGTGTTCTTGAACGTCGAGAACCGAAACCCAGTCAGATCGGCACGGCACGTGTCGAAGAGCACGTCACGGAACGCGCATTCGGTCCAAGTCATGCCGATCAGCCGACTCCCCGACGTTCGGACACGATGCATGCCCGACGCTCTGACCGTCATGTTGGACAAGTCGCAGCGCTCCAGCTCAACATCGGTGAACCCGGTCTGGCACAGTTCGGTGCCCGCGAAATTGGCGGCCGATCCCGCCAGGCGTAGTAGCCGGACACCGAGACGTCCAGCACGCGGCAGGCCACCTCGACGGCGATGCCTCCGCCAGGTGTAGATCGTCTGACTGCTGATCTCCAGGTCGCACGCCAGGTCGGTGACCTTACGCCCCGCCTCGACCAGATCCAGCACCTTGCGCCGGAACTCTGGCGAATAGCCTCGTCGTTTCATGCGACTTTCCTCTCATCAAGCGGCACAAGAATCCAGTAACCCACCTCCACTCAACCCGGGACACACCACAGTCTCCACCGAACCCGGGGCGCTTCATGGCATTACGGCTTGATCCACCGGGACGGGAAAGAGGCGACGCCCCATCGGCCTCCGAAGGACACAAGGCAACTGGCCATGTCCACTATTGGTACCGACGCAGGATTGTTTCGATGGCCGACTGATAGATCGGCCATCCATTGTCAGGCCCGCCCGACCATGACCACTCGTACCGGCTGACCCCGAACTCCTTAGGTTCAGGCGCCCGTCCCAATGCCTCGAACATCTGCAGATACGTGACTCCAGCACTCGCCAGCCGGGACTTCTGCCGGTACACGTCGGCCAGAGGGAAATCTGTTACCCGCAGGAGCTCCTCGTATGGCTGTCCGCCGAGCTCTGCGTAGAGGGCATCGACGAAGTCATGTGCGGCGATCGGTAGGAGATCGACGCGAGGAGGGCTGGTGGGTGCCTTCTCTCCGATGGCGGTGTAAAGGCCGGTCAGGTCGCCGTTGAACCAGTGGTTCGCTGCCTTTGCGGCGAAGCGGGCGAACCGCTTGAACGTCGGCGGTCTGCCGGTGGTGGCGATCGTCTTGTTGAGTTCTCGGGCCACGGTGGTGAGTTCGGTGTGCCACCGTCGTCGCAAGTAGTCGTCGAGGTAGCGGCTGGTCCATCCGCGCCGATGACGAGTAACGATATCGCGCAGAATGCTGAAGCCGTTGCGGCGATTGCCTCCACCGGTCACTCGAAGCGCAAGGCCATCATTACCCTGGAACCAGTGCTCGTAGGTAGGAAGTTCCTCCACAGGCCCGAGGCGGCCCTCTGCTTGCTCCAGTTCGTCGAAGAGGCTGGGGTGAATAGGCGTGCCGATGTCGGCGAGTTCCGCGAGGTGGCCCTCATGGTAGGCACGCAAGCCTGACAGGGTGGTGCGTGACGTCGGCCCCTCGCAGATGTACCAGGTGGTCAGGGCTACTGCGTGCCAGAACGGCACAGCGATGCCGAAGGTCTCGGCCATCAGCCGGTGGGGATAGGGCTCGCTCACGATGGCCTCGGGCCAGCGGGAGAGGGTCGTGCCGTCCCAGAGGGAGTCGATCTCCTCCACCAGGTCGGATGGAAGCAGGGTTCGGTAGAGCCTGTGGTCCGGCCGCTGGCCGTACCCGACCGAATATCCGCCATCCTCTACCAGGCCCCAGAGGGGTTTCATTCCGGACTCCTGCCGAGCATGCACGGAGTCGAACTCTCCCCACCACCGGCGCAGGGCATCGACACGCTGCTCGACGGGTGAGACCGCTGTGGTCTGGTTGAGGAAGGCGGCCAGCATCGCCGCGACGTCGCCGACCTCTACTCCGTGCTTGGCCGCTGTCGAGCTGGCGTTGGAAATCCCGCCGACATAGAGCTTCGTCGCCGGCAAAGCGGTGACCAGCTCTTCTCCTGGGTTGGGCGGCATGCCGAGGTAGTCGAGACAGGCCAACCAGTCGCCGGCGAAGTAGGCGCTCAATGTCGGCTTCAAGGTCGAGTTGAGGACGCGACGGGCGAGTGGCGTAGTCGCGCGCGTTTTCGCGACGATCGCGCGGATGACTGTACGCAGACGCGTCGCGCGGAGGCGCGCGGCGACGGAGAGCAGGTCGTGCCGGGCCAGAGCATCCAGCAGCAGGACGCGGGCGTGGGCCTGACCAGCCCGATCCAGATGCCCCCATCCACCTCCGTAGGTGAATACCTCCACTTCAGGGGTGCGTGCTATCCCGAGGCTGGTGTAGGAGTCCAGAACCGTCGCCCAGACAGAGCGTTGATCGTCAGCGGACTGCTCCGATCCCACGGCGCGGAGCACGAGGGGCGCCATCAGAGTGTCGAAGAGCGGGATGAGCAGAGCCCAGACCAGCAGTGCGTCGGCGGTCGAGCTGAGCTGGGTACGAATCGAGTCACTCTGAGCGAGCGTGAAGCACTGTCCGGGATGATGGCGAGCATAGGCCGGAAGGTTCAGGTTGCCGGCCTTCAGCCGTGCCTCCTCCGGCAGAAACCAGGCTCCCTTTCGCTGTTGTCTCTCCAAGGAGAAAGTGTCATCGACAAAGGCACGGTCCTGCGGGGTCAGGAAGGTCATCGACACGGTGTCGCCGCTGCTGCGTCCAGGTCTGCCCGGCGTCATGGAGACCAACGGGCGGCCTGACAGCGCCATGAGCATCAGGTTCGCTGTCAGGACATCGAGCTGTTTGAAGGCCGCCTCTTGCCCTGCCTCGCGTTCAATGTGGAGAAACTCATCGGCGCCTGCGGATGCCAGCCTGGAGGCGAGCTCGGTTTCACCCATGGGCACTCCTGATCACAGCGACGAACTCCTCGAAGGTCCTCGGGCTGGTCGTGGTGGCGACGTAGGCGGCGTAGCGATGGGCCAGGGTGTTCAGTTCGCGTTCCTGGCGTCTCGCCTCCACCTGGTCGACGGTGTAGAGATATTGCTGACGATTGTCGCCGTGCTCTGCCATGACGGTCACGTGCATGTCGGCGTGCACCGGTGAGTCGAGGGGGGGTGCGCCGCGATCAGGCACGGGCGCGTCGCCGAAGTCGTCAGGGACCGCGGGCCGAGGATCCATGTCGTTTTCCCTGCGCAGCGTTTCGAGGTGATCGTCCAGGCCGAGCTCTCCGTGGTAGACCAAGTCCAGATGTTGTGGCTGCGCCCGTTGGGCCAGCGCCGGATGATGCACCGTGCGGATGCCACGCCCGACCAGCTGATAGAACTCACCGAAGCTGCCGTAGGGGCGCATCGGCACTACCACAGTGATCGCCGGGAGGTCGTACCCTTGGCCAAGCATCTTCAGCTGCACGATGGCCTGAAGGTTGCCGGATTCGGACTCGAAGCGCTTGCGGATGGCGGCAATCTCTGAGTCGGTCATCGAATGGTGCAGTGTGCCGGAGGCGATGCCGTGAGCGTTGGCGATGCGGGCGATCTGCTCGGCGTGACTTTGGCCGAGCGCGGCGAACAAGGCTCGTGGCCGCACCGGTGACAGTGCCTGCGTCTGCTGGGCCAGGCAGTCACGGACGATCCGCATGACGCGGCGGATCGGTTCCTCAGAAGTGGCGGTGATTCTGGCCACCTTCCGCTCGTCATTCATGATCTCCAACAATGCGGCCTTGCCGACGATCGGTTCACGCTCGCCGCTGGGCCAGACAATCTCGTACTCCGTCTCCTCCACGTCGGGGGTGAACCTGTGGGCCCGCAGGTGCTTGGCATGGCCGTCGGCGATCGAGTCGATGAGCCGGTAGCGGTACACAACGTCCGCGGTGATGGTCCTGCCATCGGCACGGTTGAAGCATGCGGACATCAGCAAGCGCCGGGCGCGCGGGAATCGTGCAAAGAGACGCCGGTATGACTCTGCAGCGGCGATATGGGCCTCGTCGATCACGATGAAGTCGATGTCATCCGGCTCCAGCTTGGACAGCAGGCCGCTGTCCGGACCTCCGAGGGAATGGAAATTGGTGACGATCACATCTGACTTGAGCAACTGCACCCGGCTGACAGCCTGGATCGTGCCTAGCTCGGTGTCGAGGATCTCGGCGGCCGGAGCCCTCATGCCGGAAAGCAACGGTCCGCCCCGCAGTGTGTAGAGCACGTTTCCCGCCCTCTCCGGGTCCAGGGCATTGGCAAACGTTCCCCGGATCACGCGTCCCGGAGTGACGATCAAGGCCCTGCGCCGGGTGAAGGCCAGTGTGGCGGCCACGCCCAAGGCCGTCTTGCCGGCGCCGACGGACATTACGCAGGCGGCGTTGATGTCACCGCGCCGGTAGTAGTTCGCCAGTGCGACGAGGGCTTCTTTCTGGCATTCACGCAAGGGGCTCAGGTTCAGGTGCCGGCGGGCGCGGTCGAAATAGCCGCCCGCGGTCACCGTCGGCCGGGGCGGCGGGGGAGTGATGAACCCCAGCGGGTTGGGGTCCATGTCGTCAGGGACCGGGACGATGGGATCGGGAATCAGATAGGTGGCCAACAGCGGATCCCGTCGCAGCACTTTCTGCAGCTGCGTCACACAGCGGGCGGTGTGCTCACGGATGGCGGCATAGGAGAAACGGAGAACCTCATATTTCAGCCCCACGAGGTCGTTCTGCCGAATCCGATCGTGCACGAAGGCTGACCTGGAGCTGTGGAACTCGTAGCCGTCGAGCTCGACTACTACCTGTGATCGCACGCCGGAAATCAAGTAGTCGAGATGATAGGAACGGTCGTCGGCCGATACCGGATGCTGTGCGTGCACGTGCGTGGCGATGCCCGGCATGGCGGCAGCACTCAGGACCCACTTGAGAAACGCGTTTTCCAAACAGGAGTCACCGGTCAGGGCGTCGATCAGGCGAGTCTCGTGCACCGGGCCTCCTCGTCGAGGGCGGCGACCTTGGCTTCAAGATCCTCCAGCCGGTATCCGTCGTCGAAGCGCCGTAGCCTCCTGTTGATCGCGAGAGCTTCTCGTAGTGCTCCTTCCGTCCGCAGGAGCGACACCCACGTCGCCACACCGGAGAAGTGGAAGTAGCCTTTCGTTGCGTCATTCTCATCGATCAGGAATGGCCGAGGGGCGGCCTCGATCAGGCGGAGATCCAGATCGGCGAAGATCTCAAGGAACTGCAGGCCGCCCGGATCAGAAGCACGAGCCGACCACAGCCGGCCGATCGCGCTCTGCAGCAGGAAATGGTAATCCGAGATGGTACCTGGGATTTCCAGCCCTTCCCACACCCATCGAACCAGTGACGGGATATCCATGCCGCGCATCTCGGCGGAGGCTCTGGCATGCGCTGGCGAAGCGGATGTGTGCCCGCTGGGAGTGGGCCAGTAGATGTAGCCGTTGTCCGCCTTGATGGGCCTGACGTGGGTCTCAGGCAGGCGGCTTCTGTCCACGCCGGGGCTGCCGGCGAATCCGACACCGCTGACCTCGGCCATTCGGGGATACCACGCACGCACCAGGGGATGCTCCTCTCACGTTCAGGGGGTCGGAGATCTAGATCAGCCAAGCATGCGGGCGAAGGCATGGGGGGTGACGATGGGGATGCCGTACGCGCGTGCCTTGCGAGCCTTGCCGGATAGGGAATCGGGGTCGGCCGCGACGACGAGCCTGACCTTCTTGGTCACGTTGGGGTGCGGGAGGTAGCCCGCTTGGCGGGCTCGGCCCTCCCACACTTCCCGGCCGTCGTCCATCTCGCCGGTGAACACGACCGGGTCACCTGGATGCAACTCGAACCGCCTTACGGTGGCGACGGGGACGGTGGCCACGTTCAATGCCTGTTCGACGGCGGTGTCGGGCAATCCGAGCAGAGAGGCGACGAGCTCTAGTTCGCGTCGTTCCGCGTTGGTGACGATCCCGTCAGCCAGGGCCGCTCGTGCGATCTCAGCGAGGTAGTCGCGGTGCAGGGCTTCGAGTTCTACGCGGCTGAGACCGAGTGAGGTCGCCAGCTCCACTAGGGCGTCGGCTTCGGTGGCGGAGATGTGGTGGTCGAGAAGCACCCGGTCCAGGAGAGCAAGGTACGGCTCGGCTGTCATAGGCTGCGCCGTCTGGGGGACGCGGTCAAGGATGCGGGCGAGGAAGTGGCTCTGGCGTTCGGCTGAGATGCCTCTGCGCACACAGTCTTTCCGGGTCTCGTCGAGCACCGGCCATGGGATGGTCGTGTTGGTGCTGTGAAGCACTGTCGGCCAAGGGTAGGCGGGGCGGGACAGGGCCAGATAGTGATGAAGCAGCTCGGAAGCAGCGCGAGCGTCGATCAAGGCGTCATGGTGGCAGTCGAGGGATATGTCCGCTACTGCGCAGCAGCCTGCCAGGTTCCGTGGTGCGTGGGGCAGGAAGCGGCGTGCCTCGGTCATGGTGCATACGCCGAAGTCCAGCAAGGATGGAATCGGGGTACCGATGCGGGCAAATTCGTATTGCAGGAATTCGGCGTCGAACCGGAGATTATGGGCCACCGGCACTCGATGCCGCAGCAGCGAGAGCACAGTGCCTGCGATTTCCTTGAAGGTCGGCGCGTGGCGGATGTCGGAGGCGCTGATGCCATGGATGTGCTGCGGGCCGAGGTCACGTTCCGGGTTGACCAGCGTGTTCCACTCGCCCGTCACCCGCCCGGTGGGATCGGTGTGGACGATGCCGATCTCGATGATCCGGTCATGCCATGACGGACGTAGCCCTGTCGTCTCAACATCGATCGCCGCATAACCGATCTGGCTGGCGCTCATGGTTTCCTCCTCGCGCATAGTCCCTTAGAGAAGTCGCCTGCCAAGAAGGAATCGCCTGCCCTGTCTGCGGAACGTGATTGAAGCGTGATGTCCGGGGGGTGAAATGCCTCGTATGTTCTGGATGCCGCATTTGAATTAGCCAATGGCGAGGCGCTCAAACAGTTGCCAGTCAGTGCCTTCCTGGCAAGGAGTCATGCGCCAGAGTTCTCGTCCGCTGGGCTCGCCCGCCGCCCCCACCCTCTTTGCGAGCTGTCCCAACGTGATGAGTGCTGGAACTCGCGCGATGGCTGCGCCCGATGGGATGCGCCCCTCAGGATCGGTCTGCGCTTGGGCCATCGCCAAGCTTTCTGCTGGAGGGTCAAGCCGTGATTCCGGACCTCGTCGCCCGGCCTCTGCCGCATGTCGGCCGATGATCGTGCGCCCGCGCTGACTTGGCTCGTGAGCATCTCGTACGCACCGATCAGCGCGAAGCCCGTCCATCCAGCGATGAGACGCGCGGCGAGTGTGGGTTAAGCGACGGCGATGTTGGTCGCCACACTGGCGATGCTGCTTGCGAGAAGCATGCTCCACAGCAGCGGCCCGCGTCGGGATCCGCTGCGACTGGTAAGGAGCGAGGATATGGAGGCGGCGACGATGGCGCCGTCGTGGCACGCCGACCAGGTGAAGCGACGCTGGACCTCTCCCAAGTACCAGCCGTGACGGCCACCGATCCCGCCCACCATGCGCGCCCTCGCTGTGCCTGGCCGCCGAGAACCCGGACTGGGGTGCCGGCGTATCTCCGACCTGGGCCGAAACACGTGTGCTGACGATAGAAGGCCAGATCAGATTCTATGGGCGAGTTTCGGCACCGCATAGGGCCGACGTGCGTGCCTTCACCGGGTTTCGGGAGTGCGGTGTCGAGGATGCCGAGAAGGCGGCCGAGTGGCTGTCCGGCGACGTGTGCCTGTCCGAGCGGCGGGCCGACCGGGTACGGGCGGCGCTGCTGGCCCATTTGAAGGATGAGCGGATCGAGCCGCCGGCCAAGCAGCGACTGCAGCGGATCGTCGGCTCTGCGCTGGACCAATCCGAGAAGGCACTAACACTGCGCGTCTGGTCACGGGTCAGTGACGACGTGGCCGAGCGCATGTTCACCCTGATCGAGCGCCGCGGCGAGGACGGCGCCGAGACGGAAGATCGGGATTAAGGAGGCCGGTGGTGAGATCGGGGACGGCGGTGAGGAGGTGTCGGCGGAGGCTGAGGGCGTGGACGTGTTCGCGGCGATCCGGCAGGACCCCGGCAACGTGAGCGTCACCACGATGGGGGGTTCACGAGTAGGCGTGAGCTGGGCGAGCATGGGCCTGTTGATCATCGCTTCCCAGGGACGACTTGATCGTTTCCCGCGTGGTGTCGGTGTACAGGTCGATCCGCATGGCGCGGTTCAGACACCCATGCCGCCGGACCAGGTACGGCGCTCCAGAGCGACGGCGTAATGCGGCATTACCGATGCCTACGCACGTTGTGTGATCCTTAGTCGGATGCGAAAGGCTTCGAGTGTGCTCGCTGTCCTGGTCCTTGCCAGCGTGTGTGTGTTGGCCTCCGACACGGCCCTGAGCGTTTATGGGCGGACGGCTGATGACGCCGACGAGTCGGCGTCGCGCTGGACGGTGAGATACACCACCCAAAGCGGTTTACGGTTGGTGCCGACGGCGGACGGCGGGGCATTACTGTTCGCCGCGGAGGGTCGCCGGCGTGCCTGGTCGATGCTGCGCTGGGATGGGGTCTCCTGGAAGCGCGCCGGGCTGCCCAAACAGCTCGGCAAGGCCTCGCAGCTCGAAGTCGGCGGCTCGCCATCCGGCGAGACGATCTGGGCGGTCGCGACCGTGCAACATGTGGACGACAACACAGAGGATCTGTGGCGGTGGTCTCATGGAAGCTGGACGCGGCAACGGTCCCTAAGCGCGATGTGGAACCCGGTGATCGATATCGCCGTGGACTCCCGAGACAATGCGTGGTTCGTCACCTCCATGGACCCCGACGGCGGGGATTCGACGGTGTTGTATCACAGCGGGAAGGCATGGCGTCAGAGCACGCTGCCGGTGCGCTCTTTGGCCGCGGTCGCCGCAACGGGTCCGGATGACGTGTGGGCGGTGAGCGACGCGCAGATGAGCAATGAGGTGGCCGTCACGCTGCATTGGAACGGCACAGATTGGAAGAAAGTCGATCATCCGTGCATGGTGGAGTCGGCTCGGTCATCGTGTCGCGGGCGGCGCTACCTCCAGCAGATGAGTCTGGCCGCACAGCCAGATGGCCACGCGTGGGCGGTCGGCCCCGCCTGGGCGGACGGTGGCAGCCCGATCGTGCTGCACTGGGACCGCACCCAATGGAAGCAGGTGAGCCTGAACCTGGTGCAGACAGCTTTGACTGCGGTGCGCACCGACCCGGCGAGCGGTCTGTGGATCGCCGCCAACCCCGCCTCCGGCGCCCCCTATGTGATCAACCTACGCGACGGCAGATGGACCAAATCAACCTTGCCCGGGGGCAGTCCGGCTGACCGCATCATCGATATCGCACCAACGCCGGGCACGACGCGGCTCTGGGTCCAAACCGAGCGCCACGAACTCGCCGACAACCAGCGCGGCGACAAGAAGACTTCATCGATATACGAGCTAGTTCAGTAAGGGATCTTGCAGTCTTGGGGGTCAGCGATGCCATTGCCGCCTACAGTTTGGAGTTGCAGCCATGCGTTGAGTGACGGTGATGGTCTGGGATCGCCGCGAGGGAGGCGATGGTGACGTCACTGCTGGCAAAGCTGGAGCGGGCCGAGGAGTCTGCACGGCAGCAATGGGCTGAGCTGTCCGGGCAGATGGAGGAGCTGCAGGAGCGGCTGGCCGTGGCGGAGCGTCGCCTGGAACGGCTGTCCATCGCGCGCGAGGAACTGACCGCGCTGGAGGCGGCCGACGGGCCGGCTGTGGTGGAGGCCGGGAAGGTCGCTGGCATCCGTCCTCATGGTGCGGGCGACACCACGCCGAGGGCTTCCGGGCGCGCGGAGGTTCCCCAGGAGCGTCCGGTTCTGCGGGGGTTGGGCAAGGACGCGGTGGTGTTGCTGGCCAGTTCCGACAAGCCGTTGCGGGCGCGGGAAGTGGTGCGGGCGCTGGGTCAGCAGGATGTCCGCGGTCAGGTGGAGGGGATGCGCGCGCGGCTCAAGCGACTGGTGGACGATGGCTGGCTGGCCGAGCGGGAGCAGGGCTTGTTCACGATCGGGGCCGGAGGGAACGGGTTCGCCGGTGAAGGGAGCGCCGCCACGAGCTGAGTACGGCTTGCCGGTCTGGTGCCGGATCGAAAAGTGGTGCCGAAGAGTTACAGCTCGATGGCACCGGGTTGCGTGAGCGCCCAACAGGTCCTAACTCTTTGAAGGCTCGCGCTTTCCGAGCGTAACGCGATAGGTGATCGCTTGGAGGCTGTCGAGCCACATGACGGCCGCTTCTGCCCGGATGTCCGGGTTGTCGGGGCGGCGGAGAGAAGGCTCGACCATGCCGTCGAGGTCATCACGGCGTTCTGCTCCGGGCTCGGCGTCGTCATCGGGACGCCGGAGTTCCCTGCGGCCACAGCCGGACCCCGAGCGCGGTCTCCAGCAGGGCGAGGGTGGCCACGTCCGGCCAGGAGCGGCCGGCGAGCAGGTCGGCGTTCTCCGGGGGAGCTCAGCCTGTGGTGTGATGTTGCAACTGTGGTGACGGGAGAGGGTTTCGCAACAGTTCTCCTGCCCTGTGGCTCTTGTGGCTCGTAGTTGTCATACCTCTGTCTCGAGAGCGAGGTGGGCGGGTGCGAGCCTTCCCGGTGACGATGCCCTCTGGCGCGCGGTACTGGACGGTGCTTGGCGAGGACCTGGCGGTCGTGCCGGTGGCGGATCAGTTCCTGCGGGAGACCCGGTTCGGGCGCGACCGCGCCGAGTCGACGACGGAGGCGTACGCGCGGGCGATCGCGTTGTTCCTGCGGTGGTGCGTACGCACCGGCCGCGACTGGCGGACGGCGGCCGCGGAGCTGGGCCTGTTCATGGTGTGGCTGAAGTTCACCCCGGCAGGAGCGGGCACCGTTGTGCGGGGGCCGGGCGGCGAGCCCGCGCGCGCTGCGGACGTGATCGGTGGATCCTCCGATGCCGGTTTCAGATGTGGTCGAAGAGGTCTGCCGCCTTGCCGATGACTCGGATCGCGGCCTGCAGGTCCTTGGGCGGGACGTCCGCCAGCGCTTGCTGCCATCGCTGCTGCCATCGGTCGCGGGCCTCGGTCACGAGGGCGCGCCCGTGGTCGGTGAGGACAATCTGGATGGCGCGCCGGTCTGTGAGGCTGCGTTCACGTCGGATCACACCCTTGGCTTCGAGGGCGTCCAGCATGCCGGTCATGGTCGCCGGGGTGACGTCGGCGTAGTCGGCCAGTTGCCGCGCGGTGGCCTGCCCCGCCTCAGCCAGGCCGTCCAGCGCGCGCAGCTGGGTTCCCGACAGTTCACCACCGGCGGCCTGCTCACGGCCGCGCTTGCGCCGAAACGCCGCGAACAGCTCCGCGACCGCCTGCTCCACCTGTTCGACCTGGTCCTTCTCCGCACCCATCTGCGGATCCTAACAGTCTGGACCCTGATGATGTGGACATATATTCTATGGAGCCATATTGTATGGAGCCTAACTAATGAAGTGAGGTCCCCACGTGACTGAATCTCTTGCCCCTGCCGCCCCCTCGGGCGCCGCGCCCCAGCTCGGGCGCGGCGTCGTGGCGGCGGTGATGGCGGCGCTGATGCTCGGCCTGCTGCTGGGCGCGCTTGACCAGATGATCGTCGCCGCGGTGATGCGGACCGTCGCCGACCAGCTGAACGGCCTGACCCTGCAGGCCTGGGCGACCACCGCCTACCTGATCACCGGAGTGGTCTCCACGCCGCTGTACGGGCGGCTGTCGGACATCTACGGCCGCAAACCGCTCTACCTGGCCTCGATCTCGCTGTTCCTGGTTGGCTCGCTGCTGTGCTCGGCGGCGCAGTCGATGTACGAGTTGGCCGCGTTCCGCGCCGTGCAGGGGCTCGGCGCCGGCGGGCTGATGGCGCTGGCGTTCGCGATCCTGGCCGACATGCTGCCGCCGGAGCGCCGTAGCCGGTACCAGGCCTGGTTCGGGGCGGTGTTCGGGATCTCCAGCGTGGCCGGACCGGTGCTCGGCGGGCTGTTCGCCGGGATGGACAGCTTCCTCGGCGTGGCGGGTTGGCGCTGGGCCTTCCTGGTGAACGTGCCGGTAGGGCTCGTCGCCCTCGTCCTGGTGGTCAAGCTCTACCGGCTGCCGCACACCCGCACCGACCACCGCATCGACTACGGCGGCGCGGTGACGCTGCTGCTCGGACTGGTGCCACTGCTGGTCGTGGCCGAGCAAGGAGGCCACTGGGGCTGGGCCTCGTCGCGCACGCTCGTCCTGGCCACCGTGGGCGTCGCCGGGCTGGTCGGGTTCGTGCTGGTCGAACGGCGGATGGGCGATGAGGCCCTGCTGCCGCCGCGGCTGTTCGCCAGCCCGCTGTTCACGATGAGCAACGCCGTCAACGTCGTGGTCGGCATGGGCGTGTTCGGCGGGCTCAGCGTCCTGCCGCTCTACCTGCAGATCGTCAAGGGCCTGTCCCCGACGGCGGCGGGGTTGATGCTGCTGCCGCAGACCCTGGGAATCGTCGCGGCGGGCCGGCTGTGCGGCCCCTTCGTCACCCGTACGGGCCGCTACAAGGGCCTGCTGCTGCTCGGCCTGGCCGTCATGACCGCGTGCGCCTTCGCCTTCACCCGATTGTCGCCCGGCACGCCGCTGTGGTTCACCGCTCTCATCACGACCGTCATGGGCCTGGGCATCGGCCTGTGCTTCCAGGTCATGCTGATCGCCATCCAGGCGTCCGCACCCGCAGGTACCATGGGTGCCGCCAGCGCCTCCTACACCTTCTTCCGGCAGCTCGGCGGCGCCGCCGGAACCGCCGTCTACCTGTCGATCCTCTTCTCGCTGGCCGAGGAACGCATCGCCGCCGTCCTTCATCGGGCGGAGAACACCACGGCCTTCCAGGCCGCGCTGCACACCCCTGCGGTGACCAAGGATCCCGGAGCGCAACGCCTGCTGGCCGGTCTGGACGGCAGAGCCGGCATCGACCTCAACGACACCTCCTACCTCGACCATCTCGACGCCCGCCTGGCCGCGCCCGTCCTGGACGGCATGGCCAGCGCGATGGACACCGTGTTCGTGGTGGTCGGCTGCGTCATGGCCGTCGGTCTGGTCCTCGCACTGTTCCTGAGGGAGAAGACCCGTGACTGAGGTGGAGATCTGGTCGGACATCATGTGCCCGTGGTGCTACATCGGCAAGAAGCGCCTGGAGCGGGCCCTCGCCGGCTGCGACGACATCCGCGTCACCTGGCGCAGCTTCGAGCTCCGTCCCAGCCAGCCGGCCATCCCCGGCGCCACCCTGGCCGAAATGATGGCGCAGCGCTTCGACCTGCACGGTCCCGACCTCGCGGCCGTCTTCCAACGCATCCGGCAGCTGGGAACGGTCGAGGGGCTGGATCTCAATCCCGCCACTGCCCGCCCGGTCAACTCCTTCGACGCGCACCGCCTCATCCACCTGGCCGCCGACCATGACCTGGCAGACAGCGTGGTCGAGCGGCTGTTCCAGGCCCATCTCGCCGACAACATCAACGTCGCCGACCCCGCAATTCTTCGGCCCCTCGCCGCACGCGCCGGCCTGCCCGACGCGGCAGTCCGTTCCGTCCTGGACACTGACGCCTACGCCGCTGACGTCCGAGCCGATGAGGAACGCGCGATCCAGCTCGGCGTCCGTCAGGTACCCACCTTCGTCATCAACGGCGCACCCGCCATCGCCGGAGCCCCTGATGTCACCGAACTCCGCACCCTCCTGACGAGCAAGACATCGCGATGACACGCCGCAGCCGACCTCCATGTCCCCCATGATCGGAGTCCAGGGCTCGCGCGGCCCCAGCGGCGGCGGGGCTGTCTTCGCGTCGAGCACGGAGGCGTTCGGTTTGTGCCTGCGTGTGCAGGTGTCCGCGTTGGAAGCGGCGCGCAGCGAAGGGCTGGGATGTCGAAGGTGTGCCAGGGTCCGAACCACAGGGAGGCCCCGCGCGACGTGGGCCGCCTTCCTGCGAGAGCGGGAGGCGCACGCGGACGCGGTGGACCGCTGGCCGGCCGAGGGCGGCGAGGGGGAACCGCCTGCCGAACCCCTGGTGCCGGTGGTGGTGTGGCGGCCGGGGGAGCCGCTCCACTGCGGCCGGTGCCGGGCGACGTCGTGCAGCCGGTGACGGGCGAGCTGCTGACGCTGCGCCGGGGATCGTAGGGGAGCGGCCGGCGCTCGCGGACCTGGTGCCCGCGGGCCGGTCCGGGGTGGTGCTGAGAGTCCTCATTTTCTGTCAGTACTGATTCTCATCAGGTTGTCAGTAAGAACAGATGGGGCTTCATGGGAGTCGATTCTGGCATCGGGAGGGAGGAACGGACGGCCAAGCGCGAGGCGAACGACTGTGGGTAGGTAGGTGGGCATTTCCGTAAACGTCACAGTTTCCCGGCTTTGATCGTTACACTGTGGAATCATTTGGATTGCTAGAGTTACCATTCGGGGTGTTGGCCGCGCATGTGACCGAACTGCCCAAGTGCAGCAACGCGTCTGCACGCACGCGTGCTCACCGCCGGTGCGAGGGAGCGGCTATGCGCAAACGCGTCGACACCTCCAATGAGCGCAGTCTCCATCACCTCCGCGGTCCCGCCACGCGCCGCCTTCTGGCACTCGATGAGCGTCAGGAGCTCACCACCGCGCACGTCCGCCTGCTGAGCACCTGCATGGGGATCAGCGAGCGAACACTATGGCGATGGGTCCGCGCCGGGCATGAAGAAGGCCGCGCCTGGAGGAATGGCTGACCCGCCTCGAACTCGCCCGCCTGAAGGCGTTGCTCGGCCTGTTCAAGGTGACTCGACCGTCTGAAGAAGATCTGAACCGCCCCGGGTTTGATGGAGGCTTTGGTGTGCCCTGGGTTCGATGGAGTCGTTGTAGACCCGCGGCCGGGCAGCTTGAAAGCGGCGTCCATCACGGACGAGTATCGAGGCGATCACGCGGCATTCTCGGAGCTAGCAAACCGACTGATCAGTCAGTAGGCTCGCCGACGAAATCCACAGCGGCTTCGAGCAAGGGACACCGCGATGCCTGGACCTGATCAACTC
The DNA here is from genome assembly GCF_040675235.1 of Nonomuraea sp. NPDC049637. Lineage (NCBI taxonomy): Bacteria > Bacillati > Actinomycetota > Actinomycetes > Streptosporangiales > Streptosporangiaceae > Nonomuraea > Nonomuraea sp. NPDC049637. Next base: position 52,133 of record NZ_JBFAOM010000029.1, on the reverse strand, counting down.
GCCGGCCGTACGGCGGTCATCACCGGTGGGGCCAGCGGCATCGGGGCCGCGCTCTCAGCCGAACTCGGCGCGCGCGGGATGTCGGTCGTCGTGGCCGACATAGACGGCGCCGACGCCCGGCGCCTCGCCCGCGAACTGGGCGAGAGCGGGATTCCCGCGCTCGGCATTCGCGTCGACGTCTCCGACCCCGAGTCGGTCGACGCCCTCGTGCAGGCCAGTTACGCCGAGTTCGGCTCCGTCGAGGTGCTCTGCAACAACGCGGGCGTGCTCGCCTTCGGCACGGTCGCCGAATCGTCGCTCGGTGACTGGCGCTGGCTCTCGTCGGTGAACATCGAGGGCATGCTCAACTGCCTGCGTGCCTTCCTGCCGAGGATGCGCGAGCGGACCGGGTGGCGACACGTGATGAACACCGCGTCGACCCATGCCTTCCTGCCTGACCCGCAGGGCACGTCCCTCTACAGCGCCACAAAACACGCCATCGTCGGCCTCTCACTCGGGCTGCGGGCCGAACTCGCGCCCGACGGCATCGGTGTCACGATTCTGTGCCCAGGGCAGGTGGCGACCCGCATCCTGGACTCCCAGCGCAACCGGCCCGACGTGTTCGGCCCCCCGGCGGCCGAGTTGTTCGGAACAGGCACCGTCCCGATGGCCATCGAACCCGGCGTGGTCGCGCGCGACGCCGTCGAAGGCATGCTGCGCGGCGCCCCCTTCGTCTTCTCGCTTCCCGCGCACGACCACGACCGGTTCCGGGCCCAGTTCGAGGAGCTGTGGCGGCTCGCGGGCGACGCCCTGAACGACAGCGTCGAGCCGTAGGGACATCTCGATGGACGAGCGGCTCCCGCCCCAGTCCCCGCCGCAGACTCACGCGGCCGGCGTCTCTTCGACCGCGCCCGCGCCTCCTGAGTTGTCCGGACCCGGCGACCGGCACGGGGAGGAGCGCGGTCTGCGGCGGCTGTTCGTCACCGTGCCGTTCGTCAGCGCCGCCGCACCGCTGGGCTACGCCGTCTCGGCCTACTTCCTGGCGCTTCAGGTGCAGGCCATCGACACCACGGCCAAGGTCGAGAACCTGACCATCGTCAACACCATGAGCGCGCTCGCCGCGATGATCATCCAGCCGCTCGTCGGCGTCCTGTCCGATCGCACCCGTACGCGCTTCGGCGCACGTGCGCCATGGATGCTGGCCGGAGCCCTCTTCGGCGCCGTCGGGCTGATCACCGCGGGACTGTCGACGACCGTGACTCAGTTGGTCGTGGTCATGATGGCCGTACAACTCGGCTTCAATGCCCTCCAGGGCCCGCTCGCGGCGATCCTGCCCGACCGCGTGCCCTCCCGGCTGCGCGGACGGTACTCGACGCTCACCGGGCTCGGCGCGATCGCCGCGGCGATCGCGGGCCCGGTCCTCGCTTCCGCCTTCGCCACCCGCATCCCCGTCGGCTACGCCGGCTTCGCGGGCGTCATCCTGCTGATCATCGTGGTGTTCGTCGTGGTCAATCCCGACACCGACAACCGCGGTGTGGCACGGCCGGCGTTCTCCATCCGGGCCTTCCTCAAGGCGTTCTGGGTCAATCCCCTGCGCCATCCCGATTTCTTCTGGGCGTTCCTGGGCCGCGTGCTCATCTTCGGCGGCTACTACATGGTGCAGACCTTCAACATCTACATCGCCCAGGAGTACATCGGCCTGAGCCTCACCGAGGCCGCGCGGCTGGTTCCCCTGATCGGACTGATGGGCCTGCCCGGGTTCATCATCGCCATCGCGGTGTCCGGGCTCCTGTCGGACCGTGTGGGCCGGCGCAAGCCGATCGTCCTGGTCGGCGGGCTCATCATCGCCGCATCGGCGCTGTTCCCGCTGATCTTGCCGAGTGTGGCCGGTCTGATGATCTCGACGGTCGTCCTGACCATCGGCTTCGGTGTCTTCATCTCGGTGGACCAGGCCCTCGTCTCGGAGGTCCTGCCCAGTGAGGACGACCACGCCAAGGATCTGGGCGTGATCAACATCGCCGCTACCCTGCCGAACACGATCGCGCCCGTCGCCGCCGGCGGCATCGTCACGATCTTCGGAGGGTACGCGGCGTTGTATCCCGTGGTGGCGATCGTCGCGGGCGCGGGCGCTCTGGCGGTTCTTCCGATCAAGAGAGTGCGCTGACGGGGCAAGGCGCCCTCCCGAGCGGCCGGCCACGCGGGTGAACGGTAGGCTGTCGCGGAAGAAATTGGGCCTTGCGCAACCATGTCCGCCTGCGTCGAGCGAGGCACCCGGACGACAGGAACGACGGATGGCGAAGACGCATGACGCCGAGCGAGCCGGTGCCGCCCGGCGCGCCAAGATCGTGAGCTCCGCCCTCAGGCTGTTCGCGGTACAGGGCTACCGGGGGACCTCCCTCGCGGCCGTCGCCAGGCAGGCCGGGATCACCCAGTCCGGCCTGCTGCATCACTTCCCCACCAAGGAAGCTCTGCTGGCCGAGGTGCTTGCCGAACGCGACCGGCAGACATTCGACGCGGTCGAGGTCGGCCGCGAGTACGAGGGGCCGGCCATGGTCCGCGCCCTGGAGATCGTGGACGACATGGTCAGGCGGAGCCGGCAGAACCGCGAGCTCACCCGCATGGGGCATCTCGGCGCCTTCGGCTCGAACGACCTCCCGGAGATCGCGCTGGAATGGGCGCGGGAGCGTGTCCGCACGTTCCGCGCCCATCTGGCCGCCGTGGTCCAGGAAGGCGTCGCTACCGGGCACGTACGCGCGGATGCCGACCCCACTGCGGTGGCGTCGCTCATCATCGGCACTATCACCGGCCTTGAGGAGCAGTGGCTGCTCGACGAGTCCTTCGACATGGTCGCGGCGATGGGCGCCTTCATCCGGATCCTGCGCCGCGACCTGATCATCGAGGGCTAGCGCCGCCCTGGCCGGAACCGTGGGCGAAGCCCGTGCGGGCCTCGCCCACTTGATCGGTTGTCAGGCCTTGACGGCGTTCGTGGAGTCGGCATGCTGCCGGTCGGCCTCGTTCCCGCGCAGGCTCTCGCCTTCGATGTCGAGATTCGGCAGGACCCGGTCGAGGGGCCGGGGCAGCCACCAGGCCGCGCGGCCGAGCAGCGACATCGCGGCCGGCACCAGGGTCAGGCGGACGACGAACGCGTCGACGAGCACGCCGACGGCCAGCGCGAATCCGATGGACTTGATGATCGGATCGTCCATGAACACGAAACCGCCGAACACGGCCGCCATGATCAGCGCGGCGGCGGTGACGACGCGGGCGTTGTGACCCAGGCCGTTGACGGTGGCCTGCCGTGGGCTGTCGCCGTGCACGAAGTCCTCGCGCATCCGGGAGACGAGGAAGACCTCGTAGTCCATGGCCAGGCCGAACAGGATCCCGATGAGCAGGATCGGCAGGAAGCTCACCAGCGGCCCGGGGACGTCGATGCCGAGCAGGTCGGCCAAGTGCCCCTGCTGGAAGATGGCCACGGTGATGCCGAACGTGGCGCCGACGGTGAGCAGGAAGCCCAGCGCCGCTTTGAGCGGCACCAGCACCGAGCGGAAGACCAGCATCAGCAGCAGGATCGACAGCCCGGCGACGAGCAGCAGGTAGACGGGCATCGCCTCGGCGAGTTTCGCCGACACGTCGATGCCGATGGCGGTGGCGCCGGTCAGGGCGATGGTGGCGCCCTGGACGGCGGCCACGCGCTCCCGGATGGAGTGCACGGTCCGCTCTGTGGCCGCGTCGGTCGGGCCGGCCTTGGGGGTGATGGTCATCAGTACGGTGGTGCCCTGCTGGTTGGGCTGCGGCGGGGAGACGTGGAGCACACCGTCCGTGGACTCGATCAGCCGCGCGGCCTGCTCGGCGGCCATGCTGGTGGCCTGGGCGTCGTCGCCGGAGACGACGGCGATCAGCCTCCCGTTGAAGCCGGGCCCGAATCCCTCGCTGATCAGGTCGTAGGCCTCGCGGGCCGCCGAACCGGAAGCCGCGGTGCCGGCGTCGGGCAGGGCCAGGCGCATGTCCTGGGCGGGCAGGGCCAGCGCGCCCAGCCCGGCGACGCCGACCAGCAGGATCGGGATCCGCAGCCGGGTGACGAGCCGGCCCCAGGCGTACCCGAAGCCCTCGGGCCCGGGGGCGGGCATCCGCCCGCCACGCTGCCTACGCGGCAGGACGCGGGCGTCGGCGAAGCCGAGCATCGCGGGGAGCAGGGTGAGGGCGACCAGCACCGCCAGGGTGATGGTGCCGGCCGCGGCCAGCCCCATGACGCTCAGGAAGGGAATGCCGACCACGGAGAGGCCGGCCAGGGCGATGACGACGGTGGCGCCGGCGAAGACCACAGCGGAACCCGCGGTGCCGATCGCACGCCCGGCGGCTTCCTCCGCAACCTCACCCTCGGTGAGGTACTGCCGGTAGCGGAAGGTGATGAACAGCGAGTAGTCGATGCCCACGGCCAGCCCCAGCATCAACGCCAGGATGGGCGCGGTGCCGGTCAGTTCCAGCACCCCGCTGAGGGCGAACAGCCCGGCCATCCCGGCCGCGACGCCGATCAGCGCATTCAGCAGCGTCATGCCGGCGGCCACCAGAGAACCGAAGGTGATGAGGAGGACCACCGCGGCGACCAGGACACCGAGCGCCTCAGTGGAGCCGATCTCCCCTCCCGCCTTCATGATCTCGCCGCCGTGCTCCGCCCGGAGCCCGCGCGCGGAGGCGCCGACCTGCTCGTACGCCGTACGCTGCGCCGCGCTGACCTCGTCGGCCGGGGTGTCGAACTGGACCTGGACCAACGCGTAGCGGCCGTCGGGAGTGACCGAACCGGCCGTGAAGGGATCGATGGCGGCGATCACACCGGGGACTCCACCGGCCTCCCGCACGACGGCCGCGACCGCGGCCTTGTCCAGTTCCCGTCCTTCGGGCGCGGCGAGGACGATGGTTCCGGTCACGCCACCGGCCTGCGGGAACTGCACCCGCAGGGAGTCGAGCGCCCGCTGGGACTCCGTGCCGGGGATCGAGAAGTTGTCAGTGGTGGGACCCATGAAGGCGGCGGCCGCCCCGCTCAGCAAGGTGAGCAGGAGCAGCCAGACGGCCAGCACACGCCCTCGGCGGCGGAAGGAGAACCGGCCGAGCCGATACAGCACAGAAGCCATGAAGGATGTCTTTCCTCGAAGTTCAGCGGGGGTCGCGGCCGAGCGTGCGCAGGGCGCCGTCGATCAGCTCGGCACGCAGGTCCTCGTCCGGCACCGGTATGTCACTGGCGCAGGTCACCGATACCGCGCCGATGACCATGTAGGCGGTGACCAGGCCCCGGGACTCGGTCGAGCCGTCCACCATCGCGGTCATCAGCCGCCCCACGACGGCGGGCACGGCACCCAGAGCCGGATGACCGGCCAGCGCGGGAATGTCCTGGAACAGGACTTTTACCTCGCGCCGGAACCTCATGGCCAGATCGACGAAGCCCGTGACGGCCGCGTCCACCGCCTGGTCTCCCTCAAGCCCGGAAAGCCGGGCGTCCAGCTCTCCCAGCCCTTCACCGGCGGGGGTCAGCAGCTCGGCGAGGATCGCCTCTTTGCTGACGAAGTAGTAGAGCAAGGACGCCTTCGAACAGCCGACCACCTGAGCGATGTCGTGCAGTGAGGTGCCCTTGTATCCACGCGTGGCGAACAGACTCAACGCCGAGTCCAGGATGTGGCCGCGCAGGGCGGAAGCGGGACGTGCCATGCCCTCAACCATAACTGTCCGATCGGTCAGATCTGACCGATCGGACAGGATTCGACTGTGGCCTTCCTCACGGCCCTCCGCTCGGGTCCGTGGTCATCAGATGCAAAGTAGCTGCGAGTGTGGTGGTGCTCGGCTTCGATGCGACGGACCGGGTGCGCGCATGGCTCCAGGGGCGCCATGAGACGGCGCGATCACCGTCTATATGGACGGCGTGCGCAAGGCCACCTCCGACGGCATCACCGGGCGCCGCCAGGTCACTGCGCTTCGGCGCCGACCAGATCGGCGGCCAGCGGTTGCCCGGCGCGGTGGACCACGCCGCGATCATCGCCCGCAGGCTGACGGTGGAGGAGATCGGGACCTGGCGACTCCTTCCGCGCGGGATCGTAGGTTCTGAACGGGATTGAGTAGTGCGTACTCAGGCAGTCTCGTTCCCGTCCGGAGGAGCATGCGTTTCATGGCGACCTTTATGGAACGTGGAGCGCGCAGGGGGTGGATGATCGGCACGCTCGGAGGGCTGCTGTCATCCGTCACCCCGCCGCTGGTCATGCCGTCCGCCGCGGCGGCGGCCCTGAACCGTTCGTTGACCTTCTCCATCGACTACCTCTTCCAGGTCGAGGACCCCGACGGCGGCGGCGAGGGTGACGGGGACTACTTCCCCAGAGTGCAGATCGGCGACGGCCCCGTGGAGACGGGACCGAGGATCGAGGACGACGAGTTCGAGCCTCTGGGCCTGCCCGAGGCGCCGAACGGCTGGGTGTTCACCAACGCGAACCTGCCCGCCACCAAGGACACCGTGGACATCACGGTGTCGATGTGGGACTGGGACTCAGGGCTGAACACCGAGGACGACCGGATGGACATCAACCCCAAGAACGACGATCTCGAACTGAACCTCGTCTACAACTTCACGACGGGCGCCCTGACCGGGGACGACGACTCCTTCGTGTACGGCAGGCCCTGCACGCACTCCAACGGCCTGCCGAAGGGGCAGAGCTGCGTGGAGGGCGACGGCGACCACGGATATCCGCTGGACAACGACGGCAGGATCACCCGGCTCGGCATCAGCGTCCTCAACGACGTCGACGCGGACGGCATCCCGGACACCGTCGAGCTCCACGGCGTCCGCGATCACACGGGCGCGATGGTGGCGGACCTTCCCGCCATGGGCGCCGATCCGTGCCGGAAGAACCTGATCCTTCAGACGGACTTCATGGAGGACCTCACCCCGGCCACCAGGCACTCCCACGAGATCAAGCCGGGGGCGGTGAAACTGGTCCGCGACGTGCTCGACGCGTCCCCGTTCAAGGCGACGAACCCCTGCCCCTATCCCGGTGGGACCCGGCGGGACGGCATCGGCTTCATCCACCGGCCGGGCGTGCGAATCCCTCACCAGCGGTTCATGGGGCTGGAGAACAACGCCGACTTCCGCAACGCCCGCGCCGCGAACCTGCCGGGGGAGCTGGCGCCCTACGCGCACTACACAATCTTCGCTCACGACCTCGTCCGCACAGAGAACGGGAGCACCTTCAACGACCCCGGCACCTCCGGCGAATGTTGCGAGCCCACCCGGGACAACAACAAGGACTTCATTGTCACCCTCGGCACGTGGCGGATCGTCTGCGTCGCGGACTTCGGTCTCGACTACCGGGGGGACGCCACGCTCCAGACCACCGACTCGGGCGACGACATCCCCAACAGCCCGCCACCGCTGCTGGTCGACCACTTCCGCGAGTGGCAGAAGGGCGCCGTACGGCTGGGCTTCTCCAGCGGAAAGCTGCCTCCGCTGGTCGAGACCGGCCTGCTGGAGAACGACGGCATCTCCGACGGCACCGACTTCACCTTCTGGTGGACCGACAACCGCCGGGCCCCCACCGGGCCGCGGCTCCTCAGAGCCGGGCGCGGCAACGGCCCGCTCAACTGGAACGACAGCACCACCCCGGGCACCAACGCCCCCCTCTTCGAGACGGGGCAGATCGGCCAGGACATCAACAACAGCGGCACGCGCAGCCCCCCGAACGATCACGACGACTGGGCGGCGATCAGGTTCAGGGGCCCCGGGTCCCCGGACGACAAGGGCTGGGCCTGCAGCGACTACCCGGCCGGTTCACCCGCCTGCGCAGGAGTGGGCGGCTCGGCGGACGGAGAGCTCGACTTCGACGCGGTGATCCACCAGGACCTGGGCTTCTTCAACCGCTTCGACCCCGACGTCGAGGTCGCCAAGAGCGTGGACAAGACGGACGCCGAACCCGGCGACACCCTCACCTACCAGGTGAAACTGAACAACGTCGGCTCGGGAACCGCGGCCTCGATCGAGGCCGTCGACAGCCCGCCCACCGGCCCCGACCAGAAGCGGCAGGTGCCCTACCTCGGGGAGGAAGGCACCACCACGCAGACCTTCACCTACGAGATCCCGTGCGAGACCGCCGACGCGGCCGTGCTGACCAACAAGGCGACGGCGACCGCGACGGACGCGGGAGGCGGAGCCGAGGCGAACACCGGCAACAACACGGCTCAGGCCGCGACCAGGGTCCACGCGCCCCGGCTCACCCTGGCAAAGACCGCGCCCGCCACGGTGAACGCCGGCGAGGAGATGACGATCGACCTCAAGGTCGCCAACGTCGGCAGCGGCACCGCCACCGGCGTGACGCTCACCGACACCCTGGCCGGCGGCGCAGAGCTGGCCGTGCAGTTCACGGCCAGGCCCAGCCTGCTGCACACGGCCGGCGCGCGGCTGACCGACACGGCCTCCGTGGTGTACGGCAACGCCAAGGGCTGCACCTTCCCGCCGGTCACCGCCGCCGCGAGCACCACGGTCACCGAGGTCACGCCGACGCGTGACCCGCGTTCACACGGCTACTGGAAGACCCAGCGCACCACCAACTCTCGGATCTCCTTGCTCGTCCTTGGGCGGCCGGAGCGGCTCGGATACGTCCATCGGCGTCGGATCAGACGCCGATGCCAGGCCAGCAGCGGGCCCGGCGTCACCAGCCGATGAGCCCGCAGCCCGGGCCACCGTTTCTGCTGGTCAGCCAAATGCGTTGGATGTTCGGCGGATGCTACGGAGACCCCGAACCTGACCCTCCCAAAAGGCGAGAGGTACCCTTGACCTGGGGGAACAATGCGCTGCCGATCTTGTGGGTACGAGAGCCTCGCCGACTCGGCATACTGCGAACGCCGGCCGTCAACCAGGTGCTCCGCGGTGACCTGCCGCGCCCCGAATTCCGCAGGCGCTGCACGAGGCGGCCCCGCCGGTGTGGCGTGGGCGACCTCGTGGCCGGGCTGGGGCCGTAGCCCCGGCGCCCTCGGCCAGGCGCTGATGGAGGCGGAGAAGTTGTTCGAGGCCACCGGGCCACAATGATCGCGCAGGCCCGACGGAGACCAGCACACACCCGCGCCCTGCGGCCCGCCTCCCACATGACGGTCCGGTCGGCCATCCGACCGGGCGTTGTCCCGCGGGCAGGCGAGGGACGATGATGCCGCTGTGAACGCACGACGAACGGTGATCCTGGTGACGGCGGCCCTGGTGGTCATCGCGGCGGTGGTGCTGGCGGTGCTGCGCTGGGACGACGCGAACAAGCTGGCGAGCTCCCTGTCCGCCCTGGCTGGGCTGGCCGCGGTCGGTGTCGGGATATACGCGGCGCTGCCCAGCTCCGCTCGCACCCGCGTCCGGGTCTCGCGTACCGGCCGGGCGGTGGCCAACGGCGGCACGGCCAACACCGGCGTGTCAGGGACCACGGCCGTGGCCGGCGAGGTGCAGGTCGACCATACCGGCGACGCGCGAGCCTCCGGCCGCGGCGACGCCAACACCGGTCTCCACCTGGACTGACACGACCGCCCCCAGGAGCCGGGGAGCCGCGCGGGCCGGCGCCGCCAGGCCCCCGCGCGTGAGACAGCATGGATGGCGCAGCCGCCGGAGAACCACACCGAAGACCGGGTGATCGATGAATGTTTCGCAGGGCGAGGGGAAACCGGTGCCGGGGATGAGGGGCACTGCCAGGCAGACCGGCCAGGCCCTGGCCTCGCACGGGGTGGCCATCAGCGGCATCAACACCGGGGACATCCACCTGGCGCCGGCGCCGGTGCCCCGGTCGGCCTACCGGCATCAGGTCGCACGCATCGCTCCCGTGGAGCTGATCGGCCGCGAGCGGGAGCTGGCGCAGCTGACCGCCTTCTGCACCGCCGCGGACGGCCCCGCCTACCAGTGGTGGCAGGCGCCGGCGTGGGCGGGCAAGTCGGCGTTGATGTCCTGGTTCGCGCTCCATCCGCCGGCCGGGCTGCGCATCGCGTCCTTCTTCATCACCGCCCGCTTCGCCGGCCACGCCGACCGGGTCGCGTTCACCAACGTGGTGATGGAGCAGCTCGCCGAGATCGCCGCCGAGCCGATGCCCGCCTTCCTGACCGATGCCACGCGTGAGGCCCATTTTCTCGGCCTGCTGGAGATGGCGGCCCGGCGCTGCCGGGACGACGGGCAGCGTCTCGTCCTGGTCGTCGACGGCATCGACGAGGACCAGGGGGTCGTGTCCGGGCCCGATGCCTACAGCATCGCCGCCCTGCTGCCGCCCAGGCCACCGGCGGGCGCGCGGATCGTCGTCGCCGGGCGGCCTGACCCGCCGGTCCCGAGGGACGTCCCGTACGATCATCCGCTGCGCGACCTGCGGGTCGCGCGCTGCCTGGAGCCCTCCGCGCACGCCCGGGTGATCAGGATGGACGCCGAACGGGAGCTCAAACGCCTGCTGCACGGCGCCCCGGTGGAGCGGGACCTGCTGGGGCTGGTCACCGCGGCCGGCGGCGGGCTCAGCGGGTCGGATCTGGCCGCCCTCACCGGATTGTCGCAGTGGGAGGTTGAGGAGCGGCTGCACACGGTGGCCGGGCGGACGTTCGCCAGCCGCAGCCCGTTGTGGCAGCCGAACGCGGGAGTGGTCGTCTACGTGCTTGCGCATGAGGACCTGCGCGCGGCCGCGCTGCGCTACCTCGGCGACGGGCGGCTGGCGGAGTTCCGCGAGCGGCTGCACGTCTGGGCGGACGGCTATCGCGGGCGAGGCTGGCCGGCGGACACTCCCGAGTACCTGCTGCACGGCTACTTCCAGCTCCTCGCGGAAACCCGTGACGACCACCGCCTGATCGCGTGCGCGCTGGATCAGGCCCGGCACGAGCGGATCCTGGACATCACCGGCGGGGACATCGCCGCGCTCAACGAGATCGCGACGGCGCAGGGCGTGATCTGCCTGTGGCGGGACCCGGACCTGGCGACCATGCTCGTCCTCGCCGCGCAGCGCGATCACCTCACCCAGCGCAACACAAACGTCTCCGCCAACCTGCCCGCGGCCTGGGCGATGCTTGGCCATCCCGTGCGCGCCGAGGCTCTGGCCCGGTCCATCACCGACCGCCACCGCCGGGTGGAAGCCCTGGCGGAACTGGCCGGCGCGCGGGCCGAGACGGGGGACCTCGGTCAGGCACGAAAGCTCCTCGACCTGGCCGAGGAAGAAGCGATCAGTCTGTCCGACGAGTGGGCACGGGCGCGGGTCGCGTTGATCCGTGCGGCTGTGGCCATCGGGGACGCCGGCCGGGCCGATGCGCTGGCCGGTTCGCTCGCAGATCCCTACCGCAGGGTATGGGCCCTGGTCGAGCAGGCGGTGGCGACCTGGACGGGCGGCGATCTCGAACGGGCACGCCGGGTCGCCGACCGGGCCGGGGCGGCGGCCGCGGCCATCGATGACCCGGGGGAACGGACCCGGGCGTCGATCGAGGTGATTCGCGCCAGGGCGGCCGTCGGCGATCTGGCGGGGGCCGAGGCCGTGGCCGGATCCGTCACCAACCCCTACTGGCGGGTGTGGGCCCGGGTGGAGCTCGTGGGCGCCATCGCCGCCTGCGGTGACCTCGATCGGGCTGAGGCGATGGCCCTGTCCCTCCGCGATCCGGGCTGGCGGGGCTGGGCCATGATCGAGCTCGTCGACGTCCTGGTGGCCGCTGGTGAGCTCGACCGGGCGCGCGACCTGGCCGTCCGCGCGCGGGACGTGGCCGAGGCCGTCGCGGAAACCGGTCAGGGTGCGCGCGCACTGGCGCGGCTGGCCTCAGCGTGGGAACGGCTGTGGGGCCTTGGCGACGCCTGGGACCTGGCCCGGTCCTTCACCCAGGCGCAGGCCCGCATGCAGGCGCTGGCCGCGCTGGCCGTGGCCGCGACTGGCTCGGACGAGCCGGAACGGGCCGAGGCGCTGACCGCCTCGATCGAGGACGCCCACTGGCGGGTATGGGTGGCGGCCGAGCAGGCGAAGCGGCTGGCAGCTGCCGGTGAGCTGAAGCAGGCCCGCGACCTGGCGGCCCGGGCTGAGCTGATGGTCCGCGCCGGCGTCGACCCGGGGCATCAGGCGCGACGCATGGTCCGCCTGATCGAGAATCTCGTCGCGGCCGGCGACCTCGACCAGGCACGTGGCCTCGCCGTCGAGGTCGGGACCGCCATCACCGCCGACCCCCGGGGGGACATCGGGAACGTGATCGAGGTGGCCGAGGCCCTGCTGGGCGCGGGCCAGGCCGAGACCGCGCACGAGCTCGCCGTCAGGGCCGCGTCCCGAGCGCAGGCGGGCGCGGCGATCAACGCGCCGGCCGTCATGACGCTGGCCAGGGTCCTGGCCACGGTTGGGGAGCCGGTGCGCGCCGAGGCCCTGGCCCGCTCCCTCCCGGGTTCCGGCGCCGGGCACGCCCTGGTCTGCATCAGCGAGGCGTACATCGCCTCTGGCCAGTTCACTCGCGCGGAGGAGAGCCTCACTGCCATCCCCGAACCCGCGCCGCGCGACCGGACGCTCACCGCGCTGGTCATCGCCCTGGCCAATGCCCGACACTTCGACCGCGCCGAGATCCTCGCCCCCTCCATCATCGTCGCGACGGCGCAGGCCCGCGCGCTCATCGAGCTGGTCAAGGCGCTGTCCGCGGCGGGCCAGCCCGACCGCGCCCGCCGCCTCGCGGACCGGGCGCGGACGCTGGCGCGCCGTACCCACGACGACGCGGAGAGCTCCCGGCTCCTGGCCGAACTGGCGTCGGCCTGCTCGGGGACGGACGCACCGCACTCCGAGGCGTCTGCCGGGGACGGCCGGCCGGGCGGCCCCGTCCAGACCCGGCACGGCGCCGCCCATGCCCACGCCCACGGTCACGACCACGGCGAACGCGCAATCAACGAACGGCTGCGGGCGTTCGCCGGGAACGTCGGCTGGGCCGGTGCGAGCGCCCACGCCGAAGATCTGACGCACCTGCTCGCCTCCCTCGCCGAGCACGCGGCCCTGATCGTCCACCCGCAGCGGCGAGCGCGTGCCATCCTGTCGGTCGCCGAAGCCGGGGGGCCGGACGTGGTACGGCGGCTCATCGCCTTCGTCCTTCACCTCGCCCCATGGGACACGCCCCTGGAGGCGCTGGCCGTCGCCGATCCGTCGGCGCTCAGCGCCGCCGCCTCCGCCTACTTGGCGTCCTCCTCCTGAAGGTGTTCCCAGCCGCCAAGTAGCGCCGACAAGCCAGAATCCAGGTTCTGCAGGGTTGTGGGCCGAGATGGCGGCTGGGGACACGTTCGGTTGCGACATGAGGTCGCACGTTGTGAGTGATCACGAGAAAGGAGGTCCGGCGATGTCGGGACCGTGATCCAGGTCAGTGTCTGAGACCTGTCCCCGCTCTGGCGTGCGTCGCGGGTGACCGTGGGGTGCGGAGCCCAGAGGAAAGCCCAAGGGTGCCCGTTTCGGCCGGGGACCACAGGCGAAGGGAAGGCTGGAAGGGCTCAGAGTGACCGTCCGTCAATCGCTGCATCCTGTTCGCGCTCGGCGTGGGCCCGCACGGGACAGGCTGAGGCGTGATTTCTTGGGACCAGTTTGGGACCACACGCTATGCCGTTCGTGAGACAACATGCAGGTCGGCGAATGTCGAGCTCAGTGCAGGGGTGCGCTTGACGTGCGGAAACGCCTACTCCCACGTTCTGGGGGTCAAGGGGTCGCAGGTTCAAATCCTGTCGTCCCGACGGTTGCGAAAGGCCGATCGACTTGGGCATAAGACCAGGTCAATCGGCTTTTTCTCATTCCGCGATCTTGAGAGTGATCTCCTAGGCAACTCGCAGCTGGGGAGCACTTGGGGACCACGTCGCCGCCATGTGCGCGCTGAGCGCATTCCCGGCCTCGGCGATGGCGCCGAGGTCTGGATGGAGGTAGCGCTGTGTAGTCGTCAGAGAGCCGTAGCCGGCGATCTTGCGAAGGACATGGACGGGGACCCCGGCGTCGGCCATCCACGTCAGTCCGGTGTGGCGGGGATCGTGACGGCGAAGATGTTCGTAGCCGAGTTGGGTGACGACCTCGTCCCAGTGCGTCGCGTCGCGGAGGACCGCGGTGCTGATGCGACCTGTACCGCTTCAAAAGTCGTCGCAGGGTGCTTGACCGGCAGGTCGGGCTGATGCGGCGGTGTGGGCAAGATTGGCTCTTATGTCTGTCCGTCTCCTGTATCTGATCATGATCCGGGTGTTCGGCTGGCTGGCGCTGCGGGGCCGGAGCGAGGCGGCCGAGGACGTCGAGATCATGGTGCTGCGGCATGAGGTGGCGACACTGCGAAGGCAAGTCACCCGGACGAAGCGGGACTGGGCCGATCGAGCGCTCCTATCCGCGCTGACACGCCTCCTGCCGCCCGGGCTGCGGGGTCACTGGTGCGCCTGACGCGGGAGAATCCGGCCTGGGGGTATCGGCGAGTGCACGGTGAACTCATCCGGCTCGGCTACCAGGTCAGCGAAGCGACCGTACGCCGGATCCTTCGCAGCCGGCGGGTCGGCCCGGCTCCGCGAAGCACCGGCACCTCGTGGAGGACCTTTCTGCGGGCTCAGGCGCATGGTTTTCTGGCCGTCGACTTCTTCCCATGTCGACACGGTCTCCTTGATGCGCCTGTACGTGCTGTTCGTGATGGAAGTCGCCACCCGGCGCGTGCACATCCTGGGTGTGACCGCCCACCCGACCGGAGCCTGGACGGTTCAGCAGGCGCCTGCAACCTGCTCATGGACCTCGCGGACCGGGTCAGATCCTTTCGCTTCCTCATTCGCGACCGAGACGCCAAGTTCACCGGTGCCTTCGACGCGGTCTTCGCCGGCGCGGGCGTGACGGTGCTGAAGATCCCGCCGCGCACACCGCGGGCGAACTGCTACGCCGAGCGGTGGGTACGCACCGTACGGGCCGAGTGCACCGACCGCATGCTGATCTACGGCGAACGGCATCTGCACTCGGTGCTCGGTGCTTGGTGAGTACGTCGATCACTACAACGGGCATCGGCCGCACCAGTCCCGCGCGCAGCGGCCACCGGATCACGACGAGCAGACCGCCGTCCCGCTGGAAGGCCGGATCGAACGCCGGAGGGTGCTCGGCGGACTGATCAACGAGTACCACCGAGCCGCGTAGCTGCCCCGGAGAACACCCAGCTCAGGCCCTACGTGAGGAGTTTTGAAGCGGTACAGCATGGCCATGGGCCTTTCCCCTTCGAGCAATGGGCGAGGAGTCGAATCGATTCGGCGAATCGATTCGAAGGGGACGATAAGCGCCCGCCTCGGCGAGGGTCAAGAGCCGGAAACGTCCCGGACATCGTGCCGACAGCGGATCGTCACGTCGGCCTCCGGCTCAAGGTACACCGGGTGCGCGCGGACGGCCGGTGACGTTCGTGCCGCCGCGGGAGCGGGACGGTCAGGCGCGCGACGGCGCAGGGCCGGTGCTGCCCCGCAACGAGATCGGCGGAGCGACCAGCACGTGGCTGGGGGCGACGGTGGGATCGGCGATGCTCTGGATGAGCAGTTCCATCGCGCGGGCGCCCATCTCGTCGGCCGGGACGTCGGCGGCGGTGAGCGGCGGGTGCAGGCTCTCGGCCCAGTGCGGGGCAGCGACGCCGACGATGGAGAAATGCCCCGGAACCGTCAGGCCCCGCTGGTTCAGCGCCCGGTACATGCCGGGAACGGCGGCCTCGTTGATGGTGGCGATGGCCGTCAGGCCGGGCTGGGCCGCCAGAAGCCGTTCGACGCATCCCTGCCCGGCCTGGGCGTCGTCGGCGCAGCAGACCTGCACGCCTTCGAGACCGCGCGCGGCCACGGCGCGGGCGAACCCGGCCTGGGCGCGATGGCCGGGGCCGTACCCGGCCGCGACGAGCTCGGCGTTGCGGTTGACCAGGGCGATCTTCCTATGGCCGAGGTCGGCCAGGTGGTCGACGCATTTGGCGATCAGTGACTCGTAGTCGATGTCCACCCAGGACATCTCGTCCGGATGGCCGGTGCGGCCGATGCCGACGAAGGGCAGGCTGCTGTGGCGCAGGCGGGTGACCCGGTCGTCCTCAAGGCGGATCTCCATGAGGATGACGCCGTCCACCCGCCGGCCGGTGACGACGCGCTCGAACGAGCGGTCGTGCTCGCCGCCGGACGGCGACAGCAGGACGTCGAGGTCGGCGCGGGCGGCGGCGTCGACCACGCTGGCCACGAAGCCGAGCTGCATGTCGGTCAGGCGGCGGCTGGCGGGCGGGATGGCCAGCCCGATGGTGCGGGTCCGGCCCTCCTTCAGGGCGCGGGCTGCGGCGTTGGGCCGGTAGCCGAGCTCGTCGATGACCGCCTGGATGCGCCGTTTGGTCTCCGGCGAGACCGGACGCTTGCCGGTGAGCGCGTAGGAGACGGTGCTGCGCGACACACCGGCTCTCTGGGCGATCTCCCCGATGTTCACCCGCGCTCCTTCGGTCCCCATGATGACGACCATCGTAGGTCGAATGGGTTCATGGGAGGGCCGGGCGGACGAAATTCGAACGTCGGTATGTAGTCGCCTGGCGATCCGGGAAACAGCTCCGACAAGAGCGCCGCACGCCCATTGACTCCCCGGACAGGGCAGCCCTATCTTCAGTCGAATCGATTCGCCGAATCGGTTCGACCCAACGGGGAAGGTCGCGGCACCCCCTCAGCGGAGGTAGATCAATGAGTTCAGCGGCAGGGAGCCGGCGTGTCGTCGGCGTGGGCCTGGTGGTCCTGGCCGCCGCGGGCAACATGGCGGCCTGCTCGTCGTCCGGCAGCGGCGGCGACAGCGGTGGTGGCGGCGGCAGCACGAGCAGCGCGAATCAGGCCGCGGGAGGCGGGACCTACACGATCTGGGACCCCTACCCGCAGTACGACGGCGGTTCCCCGTGGGTGAAGCTGCTGGAGACCTGCGGCACCCAGGCGGGCGTGAAGGTCGAGCGCACCGGCTACGACACCAGCGACCTGACCAACAAGGCGCTGCTGGCCGCGCAACAGGGCAACTCGCCCGACGTGCTGATCGTCGACAACCCGGTGGTCTCGACGCTGGCCGAGGCCGGCGTGCTGACCACGACCGAGGAGAACAAGCTCGACGTCTCCTCCGTCGCGCCGAACCTGCTGGCCGCGGGGCAGAGCGGCGGCAAGACCTACGGCATCCCGATCGGGGCCAACACGCTCGCCCTGTACTACAACAAGGACGTCCTGAAGAAGGCGGGCGTCGACATCGCCGCGGTGAAGGACTGGACGTCGCTCACGGCGGCCCTGGAGAAGGTGAAGGCGGCCGGGAAGAAGGGCATCACGTTCTCGGCGATCGGCACCGAAGAAGGCAGCTTCCAGTTCCTGCCCTGGTTCTGGGGGTCCGGCGCGAACCTCACCACGCTCGACTCGCCCGAGGGCGTCTCGGCCGTGGCGTTGTGGAGCGACTGGCTGAAGAAGGGCTACGCCCCCAACTCCGTCATCAACAACACCCAGACCACCAGCTGGCAGGAGTTCGTCGGCGGCGACTACGCCTTCGCCGAGAACGGCACCTGGCAGCTGGCCAACGCCGACAAGGCCGGCTTCGCGTACGGCATCATCCCGGTGCCCGCCAAGGACGGCGGCACCGCGCCCGCCCCGACCGGCGGTGAGTTCGTCAGCGTGCCGGTGCAGTCCGACACCGGCCGCTACCCGACCTCCCAGAAGCTGGTCACCTGCCTGACCAGCGGCGACAACTCGCTCACCACGACCACCACCCTGTCCTACATCGCCCCCACCGAGCAGGTGCAGGCCAGGCAGATCGAGCAGAATGCGCAGCTGAAGGTGTGGGTGGAGGCGGTCAAGGCCGCCAAGGGCCGCACCAGCGACGACCTGGGCACCAAGTACCCGAAGATCTCCGAGCCGATGTGGGGCGCGGTGCAGGCGGCGCTGAGCGGGTCGAAGTCGCCGCAGGAGGCGATGACCGCGGCCCAGTCCGCGGCCACGAGCGCGATCCAGTAGCCGCATGAGCCACGTGACGCAGACATCGGCGGCCCCGAGGGGCCACCTCGCGGCGCGCGGCCGGTCGGGTCAGTGGGCGGCGTGGGCGTTCCTCGCCCCCGTCGTCCTCTACCTGCTGGTCTTCTACGCCTACCCGCTCTACCGCAACGTCGAGCTGAGCCTGCGGAACTACACCGTGCGCTCCTTCGTGCAGGGCGACGCGCCCTTCACCGGGCTCGCCAACTACGCCAAGGTGTTCGCCGACGCCACCTTCGGGCCGGCGCTGTGGCACACGGTGGTCTTCACCCTGGTGTCGCTGGTCTTCCAGTTCACCGCCGGGCTGGCGCTGGCGCTGTTCTTCAGCAAGAGCTTCCGGCTCTCGGCCACGCTACGGGCGCTGTTCCTGGTGCCGTGGCTGTTGCCGCTGATCGTGTCCGCCTCGACCTGGTCGTGGCTGCTCAACAGCGACTCGGGCCTGGTCAACGCCGCGCTGGGCTGGTTCGGGATCGGGCCGGTGAACTGGTTGACCTCGCCGGACTGGGCGCTGTGGTCGGTGATCATCGCCAACGTCTGGATCGGCATCCCGTTCAACCTGGTGGTGCTCTACTCCGGGCTGCAGGCGATCCCTGCGGCCGTGTACGAGGCCGCCGCGCTGGACGGGGCGAACGCCTGGCAGCGGTTCTGGAGCGTGACGTTCCCGCTGCTGCGGCCGGTGTCGGCGATCACCGTCCTGCTCGGGCTGGTCTACACGCTGAAGGTGTTCGACATCATCTGGATCATGACCAAGGGCGGCCCGAGCGGGGCGTCCACCACGTTCGCCACCTGGTCCTACCGGCTGGGCTTCGGCAACCTGGTGCCCTCCTTCGGGCCCGGCGCCGCCGTGGGGAACCTGCTGATCGTGACGGCCCTCGTCTTCGGCCTGGTCTACATCCGCGTGCAGCGACGGCAGGCCCTGGCATGAGGCACGTCAAGACCCTGATCGGGCTGGTGCTGACGGCCGTGATGTTGTTCCCGGTCTACTGGATGATCAACGTGTCGTTCACCCGCGACACCGCGATGCGCAAGAGCCCGCCGGACCTGTTCCCGCTCCACGGCACCCTGGACGGCTACCGCGCCGTGCTCGACCAGCAGCTTCCCTACCTCGGCACCAGCCTGGTCGTCGGGCTGGGCACGGTGACGCTGACCCTGCTGCTGGCCGCGCCCGCCGCGTACTCGCTGGCCAAGCTGCGCCCGCGCGGCGGCGGGGCGCTGAGCTTCGTGCTGCTGATCGCGCAGATGATCCCCGGGATCATCATGGCGATGGGCTTCTACGCCATCTTCCTGTCCACCGGCGTGCTCAACACCGTCCCCGGGCTGATCGTGGCCGACTCCACCCTCGCCGTGCCGTTCGCCGTGCTGATCCTCACCACGTTCATGTCGGGCATCCCCGAGGAGCTGCTGCAGGCGGCCCGCGTGGACGGCGCCGGAGTGCTCCGCGCCTTCGTCTCGATCGTGCTGCCGGTCTCCCGCAACTCGATCATCACCGTGTCGTTGTTCGCGTTCCTGTGGGCCTGGTCGGACTTCATCTTCGCCTCCACCCTCGACCAGGGCGGCGACCACCAGCCGATCACCCTCGGCATCTACCACTACATCGGCAACAACAACCAGGAATGGAACGCGATCATGGCCACCGCCGTGTTCGCCTCCGTCCCGGCGACCATCCTGCTCGTCATCGCCCAGCGCTACGTCGCCGCGGGCGTCACCGCAGGCGCCGTCAAAGATTGAGAAGGGACCCTCACTTCATGACCGTCGCCGTTCCCGGCCCGGTGTTCTCCCTGCGGGAAATCCCGTTCAGCCACCGCGGATCCTGGTTCTGCTTCTCGCCCGTGGTGGCCGAGAAGACCTACGCCCAGGACGTGCACCTGGTCTCCCACCAGACCGGCATGCACCCCGTCCTGCGGCTGGTCCCCGCCGTGGACGCCGCCGTCACGGCCACCCCGCACCAGCTCACCTGGAGCGCCGGCGACGGGCTGATCCGCCTCGCCTACGAGGGCGCCGACACCGTACGCGTCCAGGGGCGCGGGCTCGGGCTGCGGGTGCTGGCCGCCGATCCCGTGCTGACGCCGTTCAGCGGGCCGTACTTCTACCAGGATCCCGTTGACGGCTCGTACGTCTTCACCGTCTACCAGACCGGCCGCCGCTACCGGATCACCGTGCTGGCCGGGGACGCCGAGCCGCTCGGCGCGCAGGCCCTCGGCACCGCGGAACGCGGCCTGGCCCTGGACGGCGAGTGGGAGATCGCCGTCGAGGAGTACGAGACCGCCCGCGCCCCCTACTCCTGCGCCGGCGGCACCTTCGACCAGGTGGCCAAGGCCGCCCGCGCCGAGTTCGACACCTTCGCCGACGCGGTCGCGCCCTGGCGCGGCGACGGCACGCCCGCCGCCGAACTGGCCGCCTACGTGTTGTGGTCGGCCACCGTCCGGCCCGCCGGGTTCGTCACCAGGCCCGCTGTGCTGATGTCGAAGCACTGGATGGACAAGGTGTGGAGCTGGGACCACTGCTTCAACGCCATCGCCCTGGCGGGCGGCCTGCCCGAGCTGGCCTGGGACCAGTTCCGGCTGCCCTTCGACCACCAGGACGACGCCGGCGCGCTGCCCGACTCCGTCACCCATTCGGAGATCCTCTACAACTTCGTCAAGCCGCCCGTGCACGGCTGGGCCCTGCGCCGCCTGCCTCCGGCGCCCGACGTCTACCCGCTGCTGGAACGCTGGACCACGTTCTGGCTGACGGCCCGCCGCGCCCCCGGACGCGAGCTGCCGCACTACCAGCACGGCAACGACAGCGGCTGGGACAACGCCACGACCTTCGACCCCGAGCGCGTCGTCGAGACCGCCGACCTGGCCGCCTTCCTCGTGCTCCAGATGCGCGAACTGGCCCGCCTGGCCCCCGACCCCGGCAGGGGGGCGCACTGGTCCGGCGCCGCCGACCGCATGCGGGACGCGCTGCTGGCCGAGCTGTGGACGGGGGAGCGGTTCGTCGCCCGCGGCGCCCATAGCGGACGCACCTGGTCCAC
This sequence comes from Nonomuraea sp. NPDC049637, assembly GCF_040675235.1. NCBI lineage: Bacteria > Bacillati > Actinomycetota > Actinomycetes > Streptosporangiales > Streptosporangiaceae > Nonomuraea > Nonomuraea sp. NPDC049637. The sequence continues at coordinate 31,185 of NZ_JBFAOM010000029.1, read as the reverse complement.
CTCCAGCCTGCTCGACCTCATGCCCATCGTGCTCGGCGACGAGCTGCCCGAACCGGTGCACGCGGCGCTGGCCGCCCGCATCGAGTCCCACCTCACCGCGTACGGACCGGCCACCGAACACCCCGACTCCGAGCACTACCAGGACGACGGCTACTGGCGCGGGCCCATCTGGGCCCCGTCGACCGTGCTCGTCGAGGACGGCCTGCGCCGGGCCGGCCACACCGCCCTGGCCGACGAGATCAGCGCCCGTTTCCGCAGGCTGTGCGAGCAGTCGGGGTTCGCGGAGAACTTCGACGCGCGCACCGGCGAAGGACTGCGCGACCGCGCCTACACCTGGACGGCCGCCGCCTACCTCATCCTCGCGGGCGCCCATGAGCAGCGCGAGCAGCGCGGGCAGCGGCCTGACCCGGCCTTGGGACCCTCCTGATCTCGTGACATCGATTCGAGCCAGGCTCGCCGTCCCGTCGGCGCGGGGGACCGGGTGAACATCGCGGAGATCGCCAGGCGGGCGGGCGTGTCGCGGAGCACCGTCTAAGCCGCCTGGCTGCCGCCTTGTTCAGGACGGCGGGCCGCCTTGGCGCACAACGCTGCTCCCCCGTACGCGTGTGGGCCTCCGCTGCTCCGCTGCCGAGCGCGAGATCACAGGCTCACGAATCGCTTTCGGGAATGTCGTGCCGGGTAGGTGCCGGCCCGGTGCTGGCCCGCGGAGTCAGATGGGGCGCCACATCCTCGAAATGCTCGGTTCGCTCTCCGGCGATCACTGCCATGAGGGTGCGCGCGGCGTTCATGCCGTAAGCCGGAATGTCCCGGCTCAGTGCGGTGAGCGCCGGCCGGACCACCTGGGAGAGCGGCGAGTCGTCCCAGGCCACGATGGACAGCTCGCCCGGAACGTTCATGTCGAGCTCCTGCGCGACGGACAGGCCGGCCACTGCCATGATGTCGTTGTCGAAGACGATGGCGGTGGGTCGGCGCGGTGAGGTGATGAGCCGGCGGGTGGCGCGTGCGCCCTGCTCCCCGGAGTAGTCGGTGTGCTCGATCGTCCACTCCTCGACCCTGGCCGCCTGGCAGACGGCAGCGAAGGCGTGGTCACGTATCGCGGTGTGGGCCAGCTTGGGCAGGCCGGCGACCCGTGCGACGTGGCGATGTCCTAGGGCGGCCAGGTACTGCACGGTTTCTCGGATGGCGGCGCTGTCGTCGGACCACACCGCGGGGAGGGAGCCCGACACGGACGGGTGGCCGATGGTGACGGCAGGCATGTGCAGCGATTGGACCACGGGGATGCGCGGGTCCTCGGCATAGAGGTCCACCAGGATCGCTCCGTCGATGCGGCCCTCGCCCCACCAGCGGCGGTACAACTCGATCTCCTCGGTGTGGTCCCTGGCAACCTGCAACATCAGGGCGTAGGAGTGCATCGACAACGCATCCTCGATGCCGCTGATGAGCTCCATGAAGAAGGGCTCCATGCCGAGGGTGCGCGCGGGCCGGCGAAGGGCCAGGCCGATCGTGCGGGCCTTGGCCCCGTTCAGGGCGCGGGCCGCGCTGTTGGGCCGCCAGCCGATCTCGGTGGCGATGGCCAGGATGCGCGCACGGGTGGCCTCCGACACACCCGGCTGGCCGTTCAGGGCGTAGGAGACCGCCACCTTCGACACTCCGGCGCGCTGCGCGATGTCCGCGATGGTTGGACGCTTCACCGAGGCTCCTTAATTAGTTAAGTAAACCAAGCCGAATTTAGCACGTCGTAATCCCTGGGAAATCCGGCGTTGACAAGGTTGCCATGCCACTCCTACATTAGGCGCAACTTACACGGTTAAGTTAGCACCCCCCACACTCTCAGGAGGACACCGTGAAGAGGCGCCGCACGGCCACGGTGACTGTCGTCGCGCTCGGCCTGCTGGCCGGTGCCTGTGCGACCAGCACTGCACCCAAGCAGGGGCAGGCCCCGGCGGAGGGCCCGGCCAACCTGACGTTCTGGATGACCGGGTCGGAGGACGAGGCCTTGGCCGTCCAGAAGGCCGCGGATCTCTACACCCGGACCCATCCCGACGTGAAGATCAAGGTCTCGGCGCTGAGTTGGGACGACGGCCACGCCAAGGTCCTGGCCGCGGCCACCAGCAAGACCGGCCCGGACATCGTCTCCGGTGGCCTGTCGTGGGGCATCGAGTTCGGAGCCCTCGGCGGCATGATCGATCTGCGCGACCACGGGCTGCCGGAGGCGATCAAGGCCAAGACTCAGCAGGGCGTCTGGGAGTCGATCACCTCGCGCGACGGCGCCGTGTACGGCACGCCGCTTGACATGACGGTGTACCTCACCTACTACCGCACGGATCTGCTGGAGAAGTCCGGCCTCAAGCCGCCGAAGACGTGGGAAGAACTGACCGCGGCCCTGGACAAGCTCAAGGCCGACGGCGTCAAGGTGCCCTACTCGATGGACTGGGGCAACATCGACTGGCTGCAGTACTTCAACTTCCTGCGTCAGGCCGGCGGCACTCTCTACACACCGGACTGCAAGCCCGCGCTCAACAACGACGCCGGCGTCACCGCGCTGACCTATTGGGCCGACCTCTACAAGAAGCACAAGGCGCCCACCCAGACGGCGGAGACCCCGGCGGCACTGGCCAACGGTGTGGCCATGGTGTCCGGTGGAAGCTGGCAGATCAAGGCCATCGACACCGCCCAGCCGAAGATCAAGGACAAGTGGGCCACCGCCCCGCTGCCCGTCGGCCCGGCCGGCGCCGGCGCCTTCATCGGCGGCCGTATCGCCGGCGTCATGTCCTACAGCAAGCACGCCGCCCAGGCCGCCGAATTCCTGAAGTCCCTCTACACTCCGGAGGCGGTCAAGGTGATCACCGACACTGCCGCCACCAGGGGTGTGCTGTGGATCTCGCCGCTCACCGACAACATCGCCAACCTCCCCGTGACGCCGGACCAGGTGGAGGCCATCAAGGCCGCCTTCGCCTCCGGGTACGGCCCGCCGAACTGCCCGGGCTGGGAGACCAGCCAGGCCGAGGTGACCAAGAAGCTGCAGGAGGTCATCTACGGCAAGGCCGAGCCCAAGGCCGCCCTGGACGCCGCCGCGAAGATCATGGAGCAGAACGCCGGCTGATCCGCCCCCGGCCGGTCGTCACCTGGCCCGACCGGCCCGTCCTCACCATCGAAAGGCGATCCGATGGCCACCAAGAGGGGCACTCTCACCTCCGTCGTGATGCTCCTGCCGTTCCTGGCGCTCTTCGCGGGCTTCCTGATCTGGCCGCTGATCAATTCGCTGTACTTGAGCCTCACCAAGTTCAACGGCGTCAGGCCGCCGGAGTTCGTCGGCCTGGCCAACTTCGCGCGCCTGCTGGAGGACGAGCGCTTCCTGCGGGCACTGTCCAACACGCTGGTCTACGTCCTGGCGGCGGTGGCGCTCACCACGACGTTCGCGCTCCTGCTCGCGCTGGCCTTCCGCGGCCAGGGCTGGGGCGACCGAATCATGCGCACCGTCTTCTTCCTGCCTTCCGTGACCTCGACGATCGCGCTGTTCCTGATGTGGCGCTGGATCTTCGCCGCGGAGGACTACGGCCTGGCCAACACGGTGTCCGGCTGGTTCGGCGGCGAACCGGTGGCCTGGCTGGCCACGCCGTCTCTGACGATCCCGATCATGGTGTTGATGGCCGCCTGGTCCGGCATGGGCTACGCGATGGTCATCTTCGTCGCCGGGATCAACACCATCCCGGAGGAGTACTACGAGGCCGCGCGGATCGACGGCGCCACGACCTGGCAGCAGTTCACCGGCATCACCCTGCCGCTGCTGCGCCCGGTGACCACCTACGTCGTGATCACCACGATGATCGCGGCCTTCCAGGTGTTCGAAGCGGTCTACATCGTGTTCCGTTCAGTCAGCAACGTCGGGGGCGTCATGGATTCCGGCCTCATGATCGTCCCCTACCTCTACGACATGGGCTTCACCAAGTTCCAGCTCGGCTACGCCTCGGCGATCGCCTGGACGCTCTTTCTGATCATCTTCGCCATCAGCCTGGTGCAACTGCGCCTCGGCCGGACCACGAAGGAGCTGGGATGACGGCCGTGCACCGGGCGGCCAAGCCTCGCACGCGCATCCGCTGGGCCAAGGCGCCGCTCTACCTGCTGGCGTTCACGATGATCGTGCCGTTCTACTGGATGGTGATCACCGCGTTCAAGCCGGTCTTCGAGATCACCCGCAACCCGCCCTCGTTCGTGCCGCAGAACCCGACGACCGTCGGCTTCAGCGACCCGGACTGGAATCCGGCGGCCGACAACCCCGGCCACGTGGCCGGGCTGTTCCAGCGTTTCACCGAGGTGGACCTCGGCTTCTGGCGCTTCGCGATCAACAGCGTGCTCATCGCCACCGTGATCACCGTGCTGGCGCTGCTGGCCGCCTCGCTGGCCGCCTACGTGATCACCAAGCACCGCGTCCCCGGCCGCCGGGTGATCTTCCTGATGATACTCGGCTCGATGATGATCCCCTGGCAGGCCACGCTCGTCCCCAACTACCTGGTCGTGCGCAACCTCGGCTGGATCGACAGCTATCTCGGTTACGTCGTCCCGGCCATCCCCAAGGCGTTCGTCGTCTTCTTCCTCGTGCAGTACCTCCAGTCGATCCCGAACGACCTCATCGAGGCCGCCAGGATCGACGGCGCGGGGGAGTGGCGCATCTGGTGGCAGGTGGTCATGCCGCTGCTGCGGCCGGCGCTCGCCGCAATGTCGATCTTCGTGATGCTCAACGAGTGGAACAACTTCCTCTGGCCGTTGATCATCGTCGAGAGCGATCAGATGGCCAACCTGCCCGTGGCCCTGGCCAGGCTGAACTCCGCCTTCACCGGCGCCCAGCACATGGGCGTGATCATGACGGCCTCGCTGCTGGCCTCGCTGCCGACCGTCGTGTTCTTCCTGTTGTTCCAGAAGCACTTCACCCGTGGCATCGCGATGTCCGGCCTCAAGGGCTGACACCCGTCTCTAGGAGAAACCACGTTGAGCACTCACCGTCCGCTGCACGACGGCTGGACCCTCTCGGCCGTCTCGGAGGACGTCCGGATCACCGGCGTGCCTGCCGCCGTACCCGGCTGCGTGCACACCGACCTGCTGGCCGCGGGCTTGATCGAGGACCCTTACCTCGACGACAACGAGGATCGGCTGGGGTGGATCGGCCGCACGGACTGGCTTTACCGGACCGAGTTCACCTGGGCCGGCGACGGGCACGAGCACACCGACCTGGTCTGCGCGGGGCTTGACACCGTGGCCACGATCACGCTCAACGGCGTCGAGGTGGGCGGTACGGCCAACCAGCACCGCTCCTACCGCTTCCCGGTGCGGCACCTGCTGGTCGAGGGGGTCAACACGCTCCAGGTGCGGTTCGCATCGCCGTACGGCTACGCCGAGGCGAGACGGGCCGAGCTGGGCGAGCGGCCGGGGGCCTATGCCGAGCCGTACCAGTTCATCAGGAAGATGGCCTGCAACTTCGGCTGGGACTGGGGGCCCACGCTGGTCACCTCGGGCATCTGGCAGCCGATCGGGCTGGAGAGCTGGAGCGGGGCGCGGCTGGCGCAGGTCCGGCCGCTGGTGCACGGCGACGGCCGGGTCGAGGTGCACGTCGTCGTGGCGGGCGCGGGCACGGTCTGCGCCGAGGTGGCCGGGGTCAGGGTCTCCGCCGAGGTCGCGGGGGAGGGCATGCTGCGGCTCCAGGTGCCTGAGCCGCGGCTGTGGTGGCCCCGCGGGTACGGCGAGCCGCACCGCTACGACCTGACCGTGCGCCTGGGCGAGCAGGTCGTGCACAAGCGGATCGGCTTTCGCGACGTGCGCCTCGACCAGACCGGCGGCGCGTTCGCCCTCCAGGTCAACGGCACGCCGGTCGCGGTGCGCGGCGTCAACTGGATCCCCGACGACTGCTTCCCCTCCAGGCTGACGCGCGACCGGCTGGCCACCCGGCTGACCCAGGCCGTCGAGGCCAACGTCAACCTGGTGCGGGTCTGGGGCGGCGGCCGCTACGAGAGCGACGACTTCTACGATCTGACCGACGAGCTCGGCCTGCTGGTGTGGCAGGACTTCCCGTTCGCCTGCGCGGCCTACCCGGAGGAGGAGCCGTTCGCGAGCGAGGTCGAGGCCGAGGCGCGCGAGCAGGTGGCGCGGCTCAGCGCCCGGCCGAGCCTGGTGCTGTGGTGCGGCAACAACGAGAACATCGAAGGCCATGAGGACTGGGGCTGGCGGGAGAAGCTGGGCGAGCTGTCGTGGGGCGCCGGGTTCTACTTCGACCTGCTGCCCAAGGTGGTCGCCGAGCTCGACCCGACCCGCCCGTACTGGCCGGGCAGTCCCTACTCGGGCGCTCCGGACCTGCCGCCGAACGACCCGGCGCGCGGCACGATCCACATCTGGGACGTCTGGAACCGCGAGGACTACACCCGCTACGCCACCTACCGGCCGCGCTTCGTCGCCGAGTTCGGCTTCCAGGGGCCGCCCACGTACGCGACGTTGCGCGAGGGGAGCACGCAGGAGCCGCCGGCCGGGCACCAGAAGGCGATCGACGGCGAGCAGAAGTTGCTGCGCGGCCTGGGCGAGCACCTGCCCCAGCCGCGCGACTTCGACGACTGGCACTACCTCACCCAGGTCAACCAGGCGCGCGCGGTCGCCTTCGGCATCGAGCACTTCCGCGCGCAACTGCCCGTCTGCATGGGCACGATCGTTTGGCAGCTCAACGACTGCTGGCCGGTCGTGTCGTGGGCGGCGGTGGACGGCGGCGGGCGGCGCAAGCCGCTGTGGTACGCGTTGCGCCGCGTATACGCCGACCGGTTGCTCACCGTGCGTGAGGGCGAAGTCGTCGTGGTCAACGACTCGGCCGAGGTCTGGTCCGGCGAGCTGGAGCAACACCGGCTGACCTTCGACGGCCGGACGCTGGCCAAGGGCAGTGTCGCTGTCGAGGTGCCGGCGCGGTCCACGGCCATGGTCCCGCTGCTCGGCGGCCCGGACGCCGACCTGGTGGCGATCACCCTGGGTGAGCGGCGTCGGCTGCACTTCTTCGCCGAGGACCCCCGGGCCGGCCTGCCGGTCGCCGCCTACGAGACGCGCGTGACGGCGGAGCCGGACGGGGTGGCGGTCACCGTCACCGCCCGGACCCTGCTGCGGGAACTGGCGCTCTTCCCCGACCGGCTCGACCCGGCGGCCACCGTGGACGAGCAGCTCGTCACGCTCCTGCCCGGCGAGTCGATCACCTTCCGCGTGGCCACCGAACGCGAGCTGGACCCGGCCGCCCTGGTCGGCCACCCGGTCCTGCGCTGCGTCAACGAGGCGAGACCGTGACCGTGCCGGCGCTGGATCTCGACGGCACCAAGTTCGCCGCGGCTGCCGTCTCGTCCGGGCCGCTCGACCCGGCCGCGGGCACCGTCAGCCCGGTCAACATCCCGAGCTGGCGGGACTTCCCGCTCGTCAAGACGGTGGAGGAGAGGCTGCCCGAGCGGGCGGTGCGCCTGGCCGGCGACGCCCAGTGCATGGCCCTGGGGGAGTGGTGGCGCGGCGGTTCCGGTACCGCACGCGCGATGCTCGGCCTGGTGGTCTCGACGGGCGTGGGCGGCGGCATCGTCCTGGACGGCCTGCCGTACACCGGGCCGACCGGCAACGCCGGGCACATCGGCCACCTCGCCGCAGACCCCGGGGGACCACCCTGCCCGTGTGGCGCGACCGGCTGCGTCGAGCTCTACGCCAGCGGTCCCAACATGGCAGCCTGGGCCCGCGACCAGGGCTGGGACGGGCCTGACGCCAAGCACCTGGCGGCGGACGCGGCGGCCGGGGACGTCATCGCCACCCGGGCCTTCGAACGCGCGGCGAGGGCGCTCGCCATCGGCATCCTCAGCTCAGCCGTCCTGCTGGACCTCGACCACGTCGTCATCGGAGGGGGCGTGGCCGCCGCAGGGCCGACGCTGTTCGGCCCGCTCAGGCGGGCGGTGAAGGAGAACGCCGGATTCGGCTTCCTCCGCCGCCTGCGGGCGGAGCCCACGCGCCTGGGCCGCGACGCCGGACTGCTCGGGGGCGCCGCTCTCGTCCTGAACCCGCCAAGGAGCACACCATGAAACCCGCCGCCCCGACGGCAGGGAACTGGCAGACCGACGCCGGGACCGTCACGCCCGCGAGTGAACACGCCACCGACGGCACCCCCAGACTGCGTGGAGGTCATCGGAAGTTCTGACAATGTCGTCCGCGCGGTTATTGTGTCGACGAATTCAGGCTCGGTGCGATTCGCGCCGGAGATGAGGCTGAGCTCAGTGGTCGATATCCCGGAATTATCTTGTGTGTGCAGGAGTCGGTGCAGGTAGAAGCCGCAGTTTTCTTTCAGGGCCGCCCTTCCTTTGATGGGTGCATCACGGGCTGAGCCGATGGCGATGCGTTTCGGTTCGAGCCTAATTTGGATCGCTCCAGAAGAACCGCACGAATATCGCATTGCATCCGCCTGGCCTCTTGAAACTTAACTGGTTAAGAATTTCACTGGAGGTATGAACGTCCACCCCCCAATAGCACGCGGCCCCATCGTGTGGGCCGCAGTCATCGCTCTGGTCGTCGCGGGAGCCGGATTCCTCGCGATTCGGCCCTCCGCGGCCGCCACCACTCCGCCCGGGTTCGCTTACCGCTGCGGCGTGCACTTCTGTCTCGACGGCAAGACCTTCTTCTTCGCCGGCGCCAACACCTACGACCTCTTCACGTACGGCAGCGCCTCGGGCGACACCGAGACGCAGTACATGGACAAGGCCCGCATCGACGCCCATTTCACCCGCCTTCAGGCGGACAAGGTGACCGTGCTGCGCACCTGGCTGTTCAACCACGAGAGCTGGCACGGCTTCGAAACCGAGAAAGGCGTCTACAACGAACAGCAGTTCGCCCTGTTCGACTACGTCATCGAGTCGGCCAAGCGGCACGGCGTCAAGCTGCTGCCCGTCTTCGAGAACTACTGGGAGGCCTACGGCGGCATCGACACCCGGCTCCGGTGGGAGGGCATGTCCGGTGGGCACCCCGGCCGCGCGGCCTTCTTCGACAAGACGCGCTGTGCCGGCTGCTTCACCTCCTACAAGAACTACGTCAGCTACGTGCTCAACCGGACCAACCACTACAGCGGCGTGAAGTACAAGGACGAGCCGGCCATCGTCGCCTGGGAGCTGATGAACGAGCCGCGCTACCAGGACGTCAGCCCCGAGGAGAACAAGTCCGGCCACACCCTGCGCAAGTGGGTCGACGAGATGGGCGCCTTCATCAAGGGCATTGACGCCAACCACCTGCTCGGCACCGGCCTGGAGGCGCACGAGGCGCGGTTCGGCTTCGGCGGCGACGAGGGCAACCCCTTCGTCTACATCCACCAGTCGCCCTACATCGACTTCACCTCGGCGCACCCCTACCCGACCGAGGACTGGGCCGATCTGAGCATCGAGGAGACCCAGGCGCTGGTGCGCACCTGGATCCGCGAGTCGCACGACGTCATCGGCAAGCCGTTCTACCTGGGTGAGTTCAACGTGCACAACGTGGACCGCACGCTGTGGTGGAATGCAATCTTCCAGACCTTCGAGGCGGAGGGCGGTGACGGGACGGGATTCTGGTGGTATCAGGACCGGCAGATCGACGGCAAGTTCGGCGTCGCCCAGGGCGCTCCCGAACTGGCCGCCTTCCGCGCCCATTCCGACCGCCAGGCCGCCAGGAACGGCCCCGGCCCTTCGCCGACGGTCACCCCGACCGGGAGCCCGTCCCCGACGGTCACCCCGACGTCGAGCCCCACTCCCACGACCTCGGCTTGCACGGTCTCGTACGGGCTGTCCGACTGGGGGTCGAGCTTCAACGCCGAGGTGACGATCCGCAACAACAGCGCCGTTGCGATCAACGGCTGGACTTTGCGGTTCGCCTTCCCGGCCGCTCAGACGATCAACAGCGTCTGGAACGCCAAGGCCACGCAGTCGGGCCAGTTGGTCACCGCGACCAACGAATCCTGGACGGCGACCATCCCGGCCGGCGGCACGGTGAGCTTCGGCCTCAACGGTTCCTCGGCCCAGGGCGCCAACGGCGTTCCCGCGACCTTCACCCTCAACGCCATCCCCTGTGCGGTGGCGAGGTAGACGTCGGGGATGCTGCCGCTTCCCTGGGGTCTTCACCGTCAACGCGAAGATCCCAGGGAGAGCGGCGCATGATGGGGTGGGTCGCCCAACGGCGGCAAGCCATCATGACGACGGAGCTCCTGGCAACCTGCGCATGATCTGATCGGCGACCATTGGCGCCGCCTTCGCTGCGACAATTCGGCGACCTGTCTCGGAGTGGGAGGGCCGGCGGCCGTCACCCGTGGACGGGGCCACCACGGCCGGGGTGTTGAGCCCGGCCACCAGGCCGCCGGCAGTCAGCAGGCCCGTGGTCAAGACGACCGCCGTGCGGCCGAGACGGTTGTTGTCGTTAGGCACGTCGAACTCCGTTCGAGAGGTTGGCGCGAATTCTCCGGTAAGCGCTTTCCGCTCGTTTGCCGCGAGTCAAGCACACGCTTCGACGGGGAGAAAAGGCGCGAGACCTCGAAGGCTGCAAACGCATGCAGCGATCTCGCAGAAGAGCATGCAGTGTTACATGGCGCGCGGACATGAGGCGCAGGTCCGGACGTTTCCCGGGCTTCAGCCCCTTGCGCGGATGCCGGATTTGTCCGATGTAACTTTCACGGCTGCGGGCTCGCGTGCGGTCGCCTCTTTACAGGCATGGCGGCGCGTGCTTAACTCTGCCCAACTCTCCGGAAAGCGCTTGCCCACCTTTTAACCGCTGCGAGCACCAGAAGGAGAGATGACGATGAGACGAGCGACCGCATGGCGGCTCAACACGGCGCTGGCCACAGCGGCCGTCGTGGGCCTGGGCCTGATCGGCGTGGCGCTACCGGCATTCCAGGCGTCGGCCGCCGCGGGCGGCGCCACCGGCTTCGCGACCGGCAACGGCGGCACCACCGGCGGCGCCGGAGGGTCCACGGTACGCGCCACCACGGGCACCGCGATCCACCAGGCCCTGTGCAGCAGAGCCAGCAGCTCCACCCCGATCGTCATCCAGGTCGAGGGCACCATCAACCACGGCAACACGACCAAGGTGTCGGGCCCGAGCTGCAACACCAACAGCGGCCTGATCGAGCTCAAGCAGATCAGCAACGTCACGATCGTCGGGGTCGGCAGCGGCGCCGTCTTCGACCAGCTCGGCATCCACATCCGCGAATCCAGCAACATCATCGTCCAGAACGTGACCGTCAGGAACGTCAAGAAGGCGGGCTCCCCCACCTCCAACGGCGGCGACGCCATCTCCATGGAGAGCGACGTGCGCAACGTCTGGGTCGACCACGTCACCCTGGAGGCCTCGGGCGGCGAGGACGAGGGCTTCGACGGCCTGTTCGACATGAAGGACAACACCCAGTACGTCACCCTGTCGTACAGCGTCCTGCGCAACTCCGGGCGCGGCGGGCTGATCGGGTCGAGTGAGAGCGACCTGTCGAACAGCTACATCACCTTCCATCACAACCTGTACGAGAACATCGACTCCCGTGCGCCGCTGCTGCGCGGCGGCATCGCGCACATGTTCGACAACCACTACGCGAGCCTCAACAAGTCCGGCATCAACTCCCGGGCCGGGGCGCGCGCCAAGGTGGAGAACAACTACTTCGAGGACTCCAAGGACGTCCTCGGCACCTTCTACACCGACGAGCTGGGCTACTGGCAGGTCGCCGGCAATGTCTTCGACAACGTGACCTGGTCCGCGCCCGGCGCCGAGAACCACCCGGCAGGCCCCGACCCGCGCTCCACCATCACCGTCTCCATCCCCTACTCCTACAGCCTCGACCCGGCGAACTGCGTGCCGGACGTCGTCCGCCGGACCGCGGGCGCGGGCAAGGGCCTGCAGGTGTCGGACGGCAGCTGCACGCCGACGACCCCGACGGCCACTCCCACCGGCCCCACCGCGACGCCGACGAGCACGCCGACGAGCACGCCGACGACCGGCCCCACCCCCGGCGGGACCAACCTCAGCATCGGCGCCGGCTCCGACGGCTCCAGCAAGGCCGACGGCACCAGCTACGCCAACGTCCGCGACGGCGACCTGAGCACGTTCTGGTCGCCGAACGGCACGACCGGCGACATCTCGATCAAGTGGAGCTCCGCCAGGACGGTGTCCGCGATCGTCATCCGCGAGGCGTCCGGCTCGTCGGGGACCATCGGGTCCTGGCAGGTCCTCAACGGCGGCACCGGCGCGGTGCTGAAATCCGGCACCGGGGCGGGCGCGATCACGTTCTCCCCGGTCTCGCTGAGCAAGATCACCTTCAGGATCGCCAGCGCGACCGGCGCCCCGAAGGTCGCCGAGTTCGAGACGTACGCCGCCTGACCCCCTCCGCCCGTGGGCCCCTGCGCTCACGGGCGCTGCGTGCGATCATGAGGCGTGACGATGGAAGACCCTCTCCGTCTGCTGCGCCGCCTGCGGCTCGGCAGGGAGGAGTACTGCCAGCGCCTCATGACCATGCTGATCCTCGACGGCCCCTATCCGGCGTGGAACAGCCGGAACAGGCCGTCGTCCCGTGGCGTCCGGTTCCTGCGGTCACTCGACGTGTTGTCGTTCGGCGGGGGCGGCGATCGGCACGGGCCGCCGCTGTTCGTGGACGAGTTCGAGTTACCCCCGCGCCACCATGACGAGCAGGGCGGGGCGCCCGACTACGCGGTGCTGTGGAGCGAGCGGCTCTGGATGATCGAGCTGAAGACGGAGCGTTCGAGCCACCGGCGGGACCAGCTCTCCGGTTACCGCACACTCGCCGCCCACCACCACCCGGACCTCGCGGTGGACCTCACGTACCTGGCGCCGGCGCCCCTCGCGCTCACCGCGCCGCCCGCCTCGGACGGCACGCGGTTCGCGCACGTCACCTGGCCCCAGGTCCTCCCGCTGCTCCAGGAGACGTGGGGCGGCGCGGACGACGAGGCACGGCACGTGCTCGCCGCCCTGCTGGCGGCGCTGGAGAGCCGTGGACCACCCGGCGGCCGACCTCGACGAGCTCCACCGGCTGCGCCTGACCCTGCGGCGGGCCATCTGCGACGGTCCGGCCCCGCTCAGGCACGTACGTCCCTGGTTGTGGCGCGCGGCGACCAGCGGCGGTGTCGCCCTCACGGACGCCGGTCGCGAAACGGGCTTCGAACTGCGCCTCTCCCGCTACCGCGACCCGGGATGCTGACTCCCGGATCACACAGGTGCACGCCCCTGTGTCAGGAGCACGATCTGCACATTCGGCCCCGAGGGTTCTGCACACGGCCGTGCGAGCATCCCGCGCATGGCCAGATACGTGATGATCGTCGTGTTGGCGCTGCTGGTGGCGGGTTGCGGCACGGCGGCCAAGACCGCTCCCGAGGTCGCCGGGTACGTCGGGGCGTACCTGCGGGAGCACCCGGACGTCGAGCGGGTGGCGACGAAGGGCGTCCGGACCGCCACGGTGATCGTCAAAGGTCAGGACCGGGACATCCGCGCCGACCTCGGCGAGGGTCTGGGCGGGCGGCTCGTCCGTACGGGCGACGCCGCGTACATGCGGATGGCGGGAGAGAGCCCGCGCCCGGCAAGCCCTGGGAGAAGATCACCGCGGAGCACGAGCCGTACAACCTGTTCGTCCTCGGCATGGTGACGGGCGAGGCCATGAAGCTGGTCGACAGCCACCGGGTGCACGGGATGCTCGCCGCCCGGGGGCAGGTGAGCGGCCCGGTCTCCGAGGGCGGGCTCGGCCGCTACACGGTCGCGGTGGACGTGCGGGCGGCATTCGACGGGCTGGACCTCGCCGCGTTCCTGGACGTGTACGACCCGCTGCCGGCCATGCAGGACATCGAGGACGAGTACGAGCGGGTACGGGCCGGCGATCCGGCGGCGCAGGCGCGGCTGCGCGGCAGGCTGATCGAGGAGTTCGGGGAGCGGGCGACGTACGAGCTGTGGATCGACGGCGAGGGGCGGCCGGTGCGGGAGCGGCTCACCGCCGTGACGCCTGTGGAGGTCGTGTTCTCCCATTGGGACGCCACGGCGGTGAGCGCTCCACCGGCCGATCAGGTCATGGTCAGGTGAGGTGGATGTAGTCGAGTTCGGCGTACCCGGTGCCGCCGGTGAAGTACGGGGAGCCCTTGGCCAGGCGGATCACGTTGTAGCCGGCCTTGAGAGTGACCGTGGTGCTGACGGTGGCGCCGAACTGGCCCCAGCCGGCGGTCGGCGGGTAGCTGACCGTGGTCCAGGGGCCGCCGTTGTAGGCGAGGCCCTGGGTGGCGGTGGCGCCGGTGCCGTTGGCGTAGCCGATCGTCATCGTGTACGCCCGCGCCGCCGGCACGTTGACGACGAAGTCGACGTAGCTGTCGGTGCGGGGCGTGCCGGAGTTGTCGATGCGGCCCACGTAGCCGCCGGCGGACGCGCTGGGGGCGGTCAGCCTCTGGGCGCGGAACACCGAGGCGTTCTCGGCCTCGTAGCGCTGCTGGTAGGCGGGCACGCCGGAGGCGGGTTCGACGACGAGCTGGTACGCGTTGCCGGCGACCATGCCGGGCACCGAGACGCTGAGCTGGCCGCCGCTGACCGTGCGGGTCGTGGTGGACAGCGGGGTGGGGGCGGCGACGGCGGTGAAGCGGCCGCTCGCGGGGGTGGACAGGAGCGTGACGCGGACGCTGGAGCCGAGCGCGCCGAGGCCGGTCAGGTTGACGGTGTTGGTGCCGGCCTCGTTGCCGAGGACCACGTTGACGATCTTGCGGGTGGGGTCGTAGGCCGCGAAGCCGTCCAGGCCGGTGGTCGTGGTGGAGGTGGTGGTGACCATGTTCCCGGCCATGTCGCCGTACCACTTGTACAGCCACCAGGTGCCGGTCGGCTGGGTGTTGTTCACGACCAGGCCGTTCATGGTGCCGTACTCGTACCAGAAGGCGCGGTGGGCGGACTCGACGCCGCCGCGTTCGAGCTTGGCGACGTAGCTGGCGATCGACCCCGGTACGTCCACCTCGCCGGTGGTGGCGTACTCGTTGACGGAGATGCGGCGCGGGCTGATGCCGAGCGAGGACTCCAGGTTGCGGTAGTCGGCGATGTCGGCGGCGATCCTGGAAGGGCCGCTCAGCTCGTGCCAGCAGATGATGTCGGGCAGCGTCCCGGTGTCCCTGGCGTGGGTCAGGAACGACTGCATCCAGGAGCGGCTGTAGACGGCGGTGCTCGGGCCGACGATCGGCGTCTGTGCGTCGAGGGACCGGACCGCCCGGTACGTTCGGGTCCATCCGTCGTTGAAGGAGCCCGCGGCGGCGGTGTTCCAGGTCCAGTCAGGCTCGTTCCAGAGCTCCCAGCCGATCACGTTGGTGACCGTCGTGGCCGACAGGCGGGCGTTGACCATGGTGGTGACCTTGGCCAGCCAGTCGTCCCAGCTCACCCACCTGTAGGGGAAGTCGGGGTAGATGTCGGGCATGCGGATGAACTCGCCCGCTCCGGCGCGCGTGGCCTGCGGGGCGACCAGGAGCGCGTCGCCGCCGGGCGGCTGGCCGTTCGGCTTCTGGCCGACGCCGGGGGCGGGCTGGGTCAGCGAGTTCACCCTGAGCGGTAACAGGGTGGAGTCGGCCGGGCGGGAGTTCTCGGCAAGCCCGTACAGGCCGCCGGCGGCGACGTGGGTGACCGGCCGGAACGGGCGGCCGACGTCGACGGTGAGCGTCGCGCCGGCCGCGGCGGCCGGGGGTGAGACGGCCGCCAGGGTCGCGGCGGCCACCGCGACGGCGAGGGCGACAGCCCTGGTTCTGTGCATCGTTCTGCCTCCTTGTGCTGGTGATGCGAGAGGTGGGCAGGACCGGCCCCCGATGCCGTTCGGCCCTTGCCGTGCCCGGCGTCCCGGGGCGGGACGCCGGCCGAGTCATGAGGACGCGGGCAGCCAGACGCGCATGCCGGACGGGCCGCGCCGCGCCCACGAGTGGTACGGCCGCAGCGGCACGTCGAACCCCTCGCCGCCCGAGCCGTCCGGGCCGGTTTCGGCGTCGGGGATGAGCCACGCGGCGTGCGGGCGGGTGGCGGTGTAGGGCCAGCCGGCGTCGGGCCTCGCCGGGGAGCGGCCGGTGACGCGGCCGCCGCGCGGGTCGGGCAGCGGGCCGCCGCGCGTGTCGATCACCAGGGCGTCGAGCAGGGCGGGGTCGGGGAGGTCGTGGGACTCGACGCACAGCACCTCGGGACCGCGCTCGACCGCGACGCACCCGCGTACGGCGTCGACCCGCGGGTCGGGCCAGGTGAACCGGGGACGCATGGGCAGGTCGAGCGTGACGACGTCCCCGGCGCGGAACGCCCGCCGCACGCTCGCCGTGCCCGGGGCGGCCGGGCGGGCGCGGCCGTCGTCGGTGAGCGTGGCGCCCTCGGCCCAGGCGGGGACACGCAGCGACAGCGTCCAGGGCGCGGCGGCGTCCTCGGTGATACGGACGCGGATCGTGCCGTCGGCCGGGTACCGGGTCTCGACCTCGGCGGCCACCCGCCTGCCGTCCGGCAGGTCCGCGGCGATGACGCAGGGGGCGTACTGGTGGATCTGGAGTCCGTCGTCGTCGGTCGTGGCGAGGTAGCCGTCCAGGGCGGCGAGGGTCCGCGCGACGTTCGTCGGGCAGCAGGAGACGTCGAACCAGGCGGCGCGCACGCCCGACTCGGCGCGCGGGCTGACCTCGCCGTCGTCGGCGGGGCGGCCGGGGGTGCGCTGGTGGAGGGGGTTGGCGTAGAAGAACGCCCGGCCGTCGTCGGCCGGGGACGCGGCGACGACGTTGTAGAGCGTGCGCTCGATCAGGTCCGTGTACCGCACGTCGCCGGTGGCAAGGTGCAGCCGCCAGGACACCATGATCGAGGCGACCCCGGCGCAGGTCTCGCAGTAGGCCCGGTCCGGCGGCAGCTCCCAGTCCTCGCCGAAGCCCTCGTCCTGGTGGCGCGAGCCCATACCGCCGGTGATGTACGTGCGGCGCGCGACCGAGCGGTCCCACTGCCGCCGCACCGCGTCCAGCAGCTCGTCGTCGCCGTGCTCGACCGCGACGTCCACGGCCGCGGCGCTGAGGTAGAGCACCCGTACGGCGTGGCCGCGCCACACGTCGGCCTTCCGGATCGGGACGTCGTCCTGGAAGTAGGCGCGGCCGAGCGGGATGTCGCCGAGCCTGCCGTGACCGCGCCGGTCGAGGAACAGGCGGGCCTGCTCGACGTAGCGTTCCTCGCCGAGCGCGCGGCCGAACTCGGCGAGGCCGACCTCGATCTCCGGGTGACCGCACAGGCCGTCCCTGCCGCCGGGGCCGAACGCGCGGCAGACGTGGTCGGCGGCGCGGCGGGCCAGGCGTACGAGCTCGTCCTCGCCGCGCGTGCGCAGGCGGGCGACGGCGGCCTGGAGCAGGTGGCCGGTGTTGTAGAGCTCGTGGCCGTGTTCGAGGTCGCTGTAGCGCGGCGGCTGGTCGCCGTGGCCGAAGCAGGTGTTGAGGTAGCCGTCCGGGTCCTGGGCGCGGCCGATGCGCGCGGTGAGCCGCTTGAGCGCGCTCTCGGCCCCCTCGTCGCCCGTGCGGAAGCTCTCCCAGGCCAGGGCCTCCATGAGCTTGTAGACCTCGGAGTCGGAGAACGGCCAGCCGGGCCGGTCGGGGGCGGTCGTGCCGTCGGCGACGCGGTCGAAGTTTGCCAGCCAGCCAAGGCGTTCCATCCAGGTCTCGCAGTGGGCCAGGGTCGCCGCGGCGTTCACGGCCTGGCGTCCGCCCCAGAACCCGCCCGTGACGGAGACCTGCGCGAGCCCGAGGGGGCGTACCGGCCCCCGGGACGGGAGCACGGGCACGGGGTGGGCGGCCGTCGGGCCAGGTGTCATGTCGTGTGCCTTTCGCAAGATGACGCTCAGTCCTTCACCGCGCCCGCGGTGACCCCGGCGGCGATGTAGCGCTGCGCGAGGACCAGGAGGAACGCGGCGGGGACGGACGCGATCACGGCGGTCGCCATGATCGAGTTCCATTGGGTGGTGTTGTTGCCGATGTAGCGGAAGATGCCGAGCGTGATCGGGATCGTGTCGCTGTTGCGGTTGAGGGTGGAGGCGAAGATGAAGTCCGACCACGCCCACAGGAACGAGAAGAGCGACACGGTGATCACGGAGTTCCTGCTGAGCGGCAGGATGATGGAGCGGAACGTGCGCCAGGTGCCGGCCCCGTCGATCTCGGCCGCCGACATGAGCTCCTTGGGAATGCCCGCCATGAACGCGCGGAACAGCAGCACCGCGAACGGCACGGCCAGCGTCGAGTCCGCGACGACCAGCCCCGCGACGGTGTTGAGCAGGCCGAGCCTGATGTAGATCGCGTAGAAGCCCATGGCCATCACGACCGCGGGGATCATCTGGGCGACCAGCAGCAGGAAGTCGATGGCGCGGGCGCCGAGCGGGCGCAGCTTGGCCAGCGCGTACCCGGCGGGCAACGCCACGACCAGGGTGAGCGCGACGGTTGCGAGGCCGATGAACAGGCTGGTCGCGAGCGCGGGCAGCTGCTGGCCGAACGCAGCGGCGTACCCCTCGAACGTCGGGTCCCAGGGGAACCAGTGGGGCGGGTCGGCGCGCATGTCGCCGGTCCTGGTGAGCGAGACGTTGACCATCCAGTAGACCGGGAAGAGCATCACGCCCGCCAGGACGACGCCGACGACGGTCTTCCACGCTCTCATGCGGTCTCCTTCCGCAGGCGCACGTGCAGCAGCCCGGCGGCGAACGCGATGAGGATGAGCAGGTTGCCGACCGCCGCCGCAGGGGAGAAGTCGGGCTGCCCGGTGCCGAACGCCTCCCGGTAGGACCAGATGGCGAGCGTCGTGGAGGCGTCGGCCGGCCCGCCCCTCGTCATGATCCAGATGATGTCGACGACCTTCAGCGTGTAGATCAGGCCGAGCAGCAGCGTGATCGCCGACACCGGCCGCAGCAGCGGGAACGTGATGCGGCGGAAGCGCTGCCAGGCGTTGGCGCCGTCCAGGCCGGCGGCCTCGTACAGCTCGGGCGGGATGTTCTGCAGGCCGGCATACAGGATGACCAGGTTGAACGGGACGCCCAGCCAGATGTTGGCGACCGTGACCGCGAGCAGCGCGGTGTCGGGCGAGGTCAGCCAGTTGATCTGGCCGATCCCGAACGCGCCGAGGAAGGCGTTGACGATGCCGTTGTCGCTGTTCAGCATCCACGACCAGGTGGAGGCCGACACGATCAGCGGCAGCAGCCACGGCACGAGGAACATCGCCCGCAGCACCGCGCTCAGCCGGAAGCTCCGGTGGAAGAAGACCGCGAGCGCGAGGCCGATCGCGTACTGGAAGGCGATGGACACCAGCGTGAACAGCGCGGTGGAGCCGAGGGCCGTCAGGAAGGCGTCGTCGGAGACGATGTCCAGGTAGTTCTTGAGCCCGGTGAACTCCGCGTCGCCCCGCACGAACGCGCGCGGCGTGTAGTCGTGCACGCTGAGCTCGACGTTGCGGTAGAGTGGGTAGGCGTAGAAGAGGGCCAGGTAGACGAGCAGGGGCGTAAGGAAGGCGAGGGCCGTCCAGCGCCGGGCCGGGCTCGGGCGGGAGCGCCGGCGCCCGGCGGCGGAGCGGGCCGCCACCGGGCGGCGGGCCGTGACGACCGCGCCGTTACGAGGTGAGCTCATGAGCGGTCCGGTTCAGCCGCGGACGGCCTGCTCGGCCTTGGCCTGCGCTTCCTTCAGCGCGTCGGCGGGCGAGGCGGAGCCGCTCAGCGCCTTCTGCACCCCGGTCCACATGGCCTCGGAGATCTTCGGGTACGCGGTGCCGAGGTTGTCGCTGGTGCGTCCCTTGGCCGACCGGACGGCCTCGACCCACGGCTTCAGGGCCGGCTCCTTGGCCAGGATCGCCTGCTGGCCCTCGGCTGTGGAGGGGATGTAGTACGCGAAGGTCGTACCCGTTTCGACCAGGCCCTCGGGGGTGGTCATGCATTCGAGGATCTTCTTGGTGGCCGCGTACCGCTTGGTGTCCTTCTGGACGGGGACCGTGATGAACTCGCCGCCGGTCGGTGTCGGGGCGGCGCCGCCGTCCTTGGCCGGGATCTGCACGACGCCCGTCGGGAAGCCCGCCTTCGCGGCGCTGTTCACCTGCCAGGTGCCGTTCTCGGCGAAGCCGAACTCGCCGGTCAGGAACTCCTCCCAGGTGGTGTTCTGGGAGTTGCTGAGCACCGAGTTGGGCGCGATGCCGTCCTTGACCCAGGAGTTCCACAGCTCCAGCGCCTGCACGGCCTGCGCCGAGTCGAGCCGGGTGAGCTGCCCGCCCGCGCCCCAGAACCAGGGCAGGAACTGGAACGATCCCTCCTCGGTGCCGATGGCGGCGAACGTGATCGGCTTCTTGCCTGCGGCCTTGACCTTCTTCAGTGCCGCGTTCAGCGAGGCCCAGTCCTTGATCGAGGCGGGGTCGACCCCAGCCTTGTCCAGGATGTCCTTGTTGTAGTAGAGCGCGAGGGTGTTGGCGCCGATGGGGACGCCGTACGTCTTGCCGTCGAGCTCGCCAGCGGCGATGAGGTTCTTGTCGAACCGGTTCACATGGAGGCCGAAGTCGGCCATCGTGGTCAGGATGCCGGCGTCGGCGAGGGTCGAGACGGCGGGGTTGTCCAGCAGGATGACGTCGGGCGCGTTGCCCTCCTGCCCGGCCAGCAGGGCCTGGTTGGTCAGAGCGGTGGTGTCGTAGGCGGTGCGCTTGACGATGACGCCGGCCTCTTTGGCGCAGGCGTCCACGCGCTTAGCCCAGGCGGAGGCGGCGTCGTGCTGGGGGTAGGGGTCCCACCAGGTGTACGCGCCGCCGGCGGCGGTCGTGCCGCCGCCGGGCGGCGTGGAGGCGCAGGCGGCGAGGGCGGACAGGGTCAGAACGGCGGTTCCGAGGAACACCGCCCGCGTGGGAAGCGATGAACGGGTCATTCCGAGATCTCCATTGTTAGCGCTCACATCGAGCGGCGTCGAACGGGTGCTGGGCTGGGGCACGGCCTCAGGGAGCGGCCGGGCGCGGGGGTGCGGTGCTCGCGAGCGAGACCAGTTCGGGCGAGATGAAGCGCACGACGAACGGCTCGCGCCGGGCCGCGGAGGACTCCACCCGGCGGACGAGCTGGCGCACCGCCATCGAGCCGAGGCGGTCGGGCGCGCTCTCGATGAAGGAGTAGGGCAGGGAGAAGGTCGCGGCGAACTCGGCGGAGTAGCGCCCGATGACGGACAGGTCCTCCGGCACCCGCAGGCCGCGCTGGTGGGTGACCGACGGCAGCGCCGCTGCCACCGCCTCGTTGTTGATCAGCAGGCCGGTCGCCGCCGGGTGGGCGTCGAGCAGGTTGTTGAGCAGCCGTCCGACAGCCGGCTGCCGGGACTCGCCATAGACGGCGTGCAGGGTGACGCCGAGCAGGCGGGCCCGTTCGAGCGCTGCGTCGCGCAGCCGCCAAACGTACGCGCCTCCGCGCTCGACCACGTGCTCCGGCTGCGATACCAGGATGAGCTCGCGGTGGCCGAGCCGGTGGAGGTGGTCCACCATGACCCGGCCTGCCTCCTCGAAGTCGAGGTCGAACACGTCGAGGCCGGAGCAGTCGCCGGGCAGGCCGACGAGCGCACCCGGCTGGGGGGCGGCCCGCAGGATGGGCAGGCGCGCGTCCTCCTGCGCGATGTTCATCAGGACGACGCCGTCGACCATGCGCGAGTCGGTGATCCTGCGCAGCGCCCGCGCACCGTCGGCCTCGGTGACGAGGAGGGTGTCGTAGCCCTGGTCGCGGGCGGTGTCGGTGACGCCCAGGATGTACTGCATCATGGCCGGCGCGAACTCGTCCTCGTGGAACTGCGCGAGCAGGCCGAGCACCTTGGTCTGGGAGGTGGCCAGGGCGCGGGCGCCGGCGTTCGGTGTGTAGGCGAGAGCCTCGGCCGCCGCGAGGACGCGCTGCCGGACCTCGTCGGAGATGGGCCGCTTGCCGGACAGGGCGTAGGACGCCGTGCTGCGGCTCACCCCGGCCTCCCGGGCCACGTCGCCGATCGTCGCCATGCTGCGTCCTCTCGCCTTTGCCGAACCGGCTCCGGTCTCGTCGGGCCGACCACTCGCTTGTCGAACCGGTTCGACGATGAGGTGGCGGCTCCCTCTCTTCGTCTCGCTGTCTCGCCGTCCGTACCGAGGTGAAAGTGGTGGTGGAGAAGCAGGCGACCGTGGCGGTAATCCGCTCGTACCGCCGCATTCGGCGAACCGGTTCAACGATGTGGCACGACTTTGGCTCACCGCTCGCCCGCCGTCAAGTGCTCGCCATCCGGGCGATACCGGATCGTAACCACGATCGGCTGTGAGGCGGACCAGCCCGCTAGGCCGACAGGTATTTGTCGTTCCGTCCGAGCCCCATCGGCTGGTAGACCTTGGTCGCCAGGACGATCCGGTCCCGGCGGCCGCCCTGGGAGAGCCAGCGGCCGATGATCTCCTCGGAGAGGCCGTACCCCTGGTCCATGTCCGGCCTCTGGGGGCCGCCGTAGACGTCGGCGGTGTCGAAGAAGTTGATGCCCGCCTCCACCGCGGCGTCCATGATCTGGAAGGCGGTGGGTTCGTCGGTCGCGTCGCCGAAGTTCATCGTGCCCAGGGCGAGCCGGCTGACGCGCAGCCCGCTGCGGCCCAGGTGCTCGTAGTCCATGTCGATCCTCTTCAGGGTGCTTGGCGGGTGGCGGCCGGCGTCGCGGTGTAGTCGGCGTCGGTGACGTGCTCCAGCCAGGCGGTGTCGTCGCCTTCCCACAGGGCCAGGTGGGTCATGAAGTGGCCGGGGGCGGCGCCGTGCCAGTGCTCCTCGCCCGGCGGGGTCCAGATGACGTCGCCCGGATGGGCCTCGATCAGCCGGCCGCCGCGGGACTGGATCAGCGCGACGCCTTCGACGATGAACAGCGTCTGGCCGAGGCCGTGGGAGTGCCAGGCGGTTCGGGCGCCGGGCGCGAACCTGACCATGTTCGCGCGGGATCGGGACGGGTCCTCACCGCGGTGGATGACGTCGAACCAGACGTCCCCGGTGAACCATTCGGCTGGTCCCTTGGTGGTCGGTGGCTGCTTCAGCAGTTCCATGGTCGTTCCTTCTCGTGGTCGGTGATCTCTTGCGAAGGGATGGGGGCCGTCAGGGGCGCAGCAGGGTCTTGACGGCGCGGCGTTCATCCATCGCCCGGTAGCCGTCGGCGGCGTCCTCCAGCGGGAGTTCGAGGTCGAAGACCTTGCCGGGGTCGATCGCGCGGTTCCAGATCAGGCCGATGAGCTCGGGCAGGAAGCGGCGTACCGGGGCCGGGCCGCCGTGCAGGTGCACGCCGGAGAAGAACAGCTCCTCGCCTGGCAGCTCGACGTCGTGGGAGACGCCGACGTAGCCGACGTGGCCGCCGGGCCGGGTGGAGCGGATGGCCTGCATCATCGACTCCTGGGTGCCGACGGCCTCGATGACCGAGTGCGCGCCGAGCCCGCCGGTCAGCTCCTTGAGCCGGGTGACGCCCTGGTCGCCGCGTTCGGTGACGATGTCGGTGGCGCCGTACTCGACGGCGAGCTTCTGCCGGTCGGCGTGGCGGCTGAAGACGACGATGCGCTCGGCGCCGAGCCGCCCGGCGGCCAGGACGCCGAGCAGCCCCACCGCGCCGTCGCCCACGACGGCGACCGTCTTGCCAGGGCCGGCCTCGGCGGCGACCGCGGCGAACCAGCCGGTGCCCAGCACGTCGGAGGCGGCCAGCAGGCTCGGGACGAGGTCGGCGTCCGGCATGGCGGGGGTGGCGACCAGGGTGCCGTCGGCCAGCGGGATGCGGGCGTACTGGGCCTGGGTGCCGATCGCGCCGATCGGTTCGGCGTGCACGCAGCGGGACTGGTAGCCGGCCCGGCAGATCTCGCAGGTGTTGTCGGAGGCGAAGAACGACCCGACCACGAAGTCCCCGACCTTGATCGTTTCGACCTGGTCGCCGGTCTGCTCGACGACGCCGACGTACTCGTGTCCCATCGGCACCGGCTCGTCTGACTTGTCCACGCCCCGGTAGGGCCACAGGTCAGAGCCGCAGACGCACGTCGCGGTGATGCGGATGACCGCGTCGGTGGGCTGGACGATCCGCGGGTCGGGACGGTCCTCGACGCGCACGTCGCGCGGTCCGTGCAGAACTGCTCCACGCATGAGTGGTGTCTCCTTCGAGTGTTGGGTGACGGCGGCGGATCAGCGGACTCCGTCGAGCGTCGAAGGCCCGACGCCCAAGGTGCTTCGCCGGCCGGTGGCCAGATGTCGCGGCCGAACCGGCGCCGGCAGCGTCCCGCACGGTTCCCCAGCAGAGGAGGCATTTCCCCCGATAGGTGAGGCATGAACAGGCGAGAGGAACTCTTTCCCGGCATTTAGCCCGGCGTCCGCACGACGTGCTCACCGCGTCGGCGCGGCGGCGAGCTCGGGTTCGGCGGCCGGGGACGGCCGCGCCGTCCGGGCGCGATGCCGGGGGCTGAGAGCGGCGCAGGCCGCCAGCGCGAGCGCGATCGAGACGACGGTGACGATCCCGAGCGGCAGCATGCCGTCCGCCCCGGCCAGGCCGACGAAGGGAGCGGCGACACCGCCGAAGGCGAAGCGGGCCATGCCAAGGAGCGAGGAGGCGGTGCCCGCCATATGCGGGTATCCGGCCAGGGCCAGCGTGGTGGCGGGCGGGGTGGTGGCGGCCACGCCGCTGACCATGATCAGCAGCGAGACGATCACCACGGCCAGCGGCAGCGTCCACAGCCCGGCGGCCAGCAGGCCGAGCGTGCCGAGCGCGCACATGGCCAGGCCCACGGCCAAGGTGCCGCGCACGCTCCACCGCTCGCTGCTACGCCCGGCCAGGTAACCGAAGACCATGAACCCGGCCGAGTTCAGCCCGAAGGCGAGCGCGTACTGCTGCGGCGACAGGCCGTAGA
This sequence comes from Nonomuraea sp. NPDC049637, assembly GCF_040675235.1. Taxonomy (NCBI): domain Bacteria; kingdom Bacillati; phylum Actinomycetota; class Actinomycetes; order Streptosporangiales; family Streptosporangiaceae; genus Nonomuraea; species Nonomuraea sp. NPDC049637. The sequence goes on along the minus strand of NZ_JBFAOM010000029.1, from coordinate 6,333 downwards.
CGCCCTGCAGGACGTAGGTGGCCCCGGCCAGGTAGGCGAACAGGGCGGCGTTGACGAACCCCTGCAGCAGCACCGCGCCGGTGAAGACGCGGTCGGCCAGCAGGGTGCGGAAGTCGCGGCCGGTTCGGGCGAACCCACCCGTCGTACGGCTCGTCTGGGGCAGCGTCTCGCGGTAGCCGAAGGCGATGAGCACCAGGATGAGCGCGCCGATCACCGCCAGGAACGTGAACAGTCCGCGCCAGTCGGTGACCCGGGCCAGCTGGCCGCCCACCAGCGGTCCCACGATGGCGGCCAGGCCGCCGAGCACGGTCATGCGGCCGTAGTAGCGGATGAGCTTCCCTCCGGAGTAGAGGTCACGTCCCGCCGCCTGCGCGATCACGATGCCCGCGCCCCCGGCGAGCCCCTGGACCAGCCGGGCGGCGACGAGCGTCTCGATGCTCGGGCTGAGCGCGCACAGCAGCGAGGTCGCGACGTAGGCGGCCACGCCGACGTACAGAGGCCGGGCGCGGCCGAACCGGTCCGACAGCGGCCCTGCGACGAGCTGCCCCAACGCCAGCCCGATGAGGCAAGCGGTGACGGTCAGTTGCGCCATCGACGTCGCCGCGTTCAGCTCGTCCGTCAACGCGGGCAGAACCGGCAGGTACAGATCCATCGAGATGGGACCGAACACGGTCAACAGGAGCAACAGCGTGGGCAACAGCCGGGAGACCGGCTGCGACGTGGATGGAGATTGATTGAGCACTACTCCAGTCAAAGGGCCCCGGCGGCAGGGCGGGAGTCTCTGTCAAGGGGTGTACCGACAGGGCATCCCAGACCTTCCAGACCGCCTCTACGCTGGGATTATGGATAACCGCCGCGAAGTCCGCGAGTTTCTCACCTCGCGCCGGGCCAAGGTCACGCCAGAGCAGGCCGGCATCCCGGGCGGCGCCAACCGGCGGGTGCCCGGCTTGCGCCGCACCGAGGTCGCCATTCTCGCCGGGGTCAGCGTCGAGTATTACGCCAAGCTCGAACGCGGCCAGATCGCCGGCGCGTCAGCGTCCGTCCTGGAGGCGATCGCCCGGGCGCTGCACCTGGACGACACCGAGCGCGCCCACCTGTTCGACCTGGCCCGCGCCGCCGACGGCATCCCCGCCTCCGGCCGCCCGCGCCGCCGCGCCACCCGCCAGAGCGCCTCCCGCCCCAGCCTGCACTGGGCGCTGGAGGCCATCACCGACGGCATCGCGTTCGTCCGCAACCCCCGCCAGGACCTGCTGGCCGCCAACGCGCTCGGCCGCCGCTTCTACGCGCCCGTCATCGGCGACGGCGGACGCACTCCCAACCTGGCCCGCTTCCAGTTCCTCGACTCGTCCTCCCGCGACTTCTACCCCGACTGGGACCTGTTCGCCGAGATGTGCGTCGCGATCATGCGGGCGGAAGCCGGCCGCGACCCGCACGACCGCGCCCTGCAGGACCTGGTCGGCGAGCTTTCCACTCGCAGCGACACGTTCCGCACGCTCTGGGCCGCACACGACGTCCGCACCCACGGAACGGGCACGAAGCGGTTCAACCACCCCGAGGTGGGCGAACTCGTCCTCGCCTACGAGGAACTCGCCATCACCGCCGAACCCGGACTCGTGCTCATCATCTACACCGCCGAACCCGGCTCCCCCTCCGCCGAACGCCTGCGCCTGCTCGCATCCCTGGCCGCCGAGCAGCCGACGAACGCCGGCGACGACGTCGCCGGCGCCCATCCGGGATCGCGCTGAACCCCCGCCCGCCTGACGATCTCCTCGATGTTCCACCGTGCGCCCTGCCCTGACGTTCGGCCGCCCTCCTCCTTGGGCGGTTCTTCGAATGGGGCCGGGGTGGCAGGCCGACCAGGGGCGAGCCGGCGGGCGGCCCGCCCCTGGTCGGCGGGTCAGCGTTCGGTGAGGCGGATGAAGGTGACGGAGTTGGCGGGGAAGTCGTAGGTGAAGGCGTTGGAGAAGCCGTTCAGGTGGCGTTCAACCGGTTTGATCTTGGTCGGTTCGGTGAGGGAGTTGGCATCGCCCGGAGCGCCGGCCATCGAGGTCACCGTGGCGGACGGGCGAAGGCGGGGACCCTTCAGGGTGACGGTGCTGCGCACGCCGGTCGCCTGAGCGTTGACGACCTTGAGCGTGACGTTGTCGCCGTCTCGCGAGACGACTTGGTAGAGCGGCTCCACGACGGCATTGTCGGTGAACGCGTTGATCTTCTGGCCGTCGAGCCAGGTGGTGATCCTGCGTCCGTTCACCTGGATCTTGATCTGGTAGTCGCGGCCGGTCTCGATGGTGGTCGGGGAGGAGGCGATCTCCGACCTGCCGCCGCCGATGCCCTTCTCGACGGCGGACCGAGTGTTGTTCCAGCCGCCGAGGTTCCACCAGTAATAGGTGTCGCCCACGCCGAACATGACCAGGAATCCCTCGGCGCCGCCGGTCTTGCGGGCCTTGACCTCCATCGTGTAGTTCGACCAGTCAGGTGAGCCGGCGGTGGATCGGGCGTCGGTGACGTCGGCGGTCTGGACGTAGGCGCCGTCCTGCACGGCCCATGCTCCCTGGCCTGGAGTCCACTTCTCGCCCTCGCCGGAGAAGTCGTCCGAGAACAGTGTCGTGCCGTCGGCGGCGGTGACCTTGACGTCGTCGTAGCGGACCTGGGTGCTCCACGAGCCGAGCCCGATGCCGCCCGTGATGTCGGCCGGGGGCCTGGTCGCGCTCTCGAACGTGCTGGGCTGGATCCGGTCGCCGAGGTTCGTGGAGAACAACTTCTGCACGTAGTAGTTCGCCGATCCGAAGACCTGGTCGTTGTCGTACCAGATGAGGTCGGGGAACCAGTTCACGTAGTCCACGTTGGCCAGCAGCGGCGCGTACGACGCCAGCTCCACCACGTCGGAGTTGCGCTCCAACCCGGTCATGTACGACGCCTCCGCCAGGGCGTTGCCGAACGTGTTGCCCTGCGAGGCGTACTCGCCGGCGAACACCTTCGGCCCGTTGCGGTCGTAGGAGTCGTAGCGGTGGTTGTTGGTCAGGAACCAGCCGGGGCTGCTGTAGTAGTGCTCGTCGACCAGGTCGGCCTTCTGGTCGCGGGCGAATTGCCACATTTTGTCGAACCAGGCGCCCTGTGGGGCTTGCCCCGAGTTGCTGATGATCTTAATGGCGGGGTACTTGGCCCTGACCGCGTCGGCGAACTTGGGATAGTTCGTGAAGAACTCGGAGTAGATCTCCTCGTTCCCGAGGCCGATGTAGTCCAGGCCGAACGGCTTCGGGTGCCCGAGCGCGGCCCGCTTGGCGCCCCACTCGGAGGTGACCGGGCCGTTGGCGAACTCGATCAGGTCGAGCGTGTCCTGGACCCACCGGGCCAGCTTGGCCTCGTCGGTCAGCGGCTGGTTCACGTTGCAGCCGTTGACGCCCACCGACAGCACGGGCAGCGGCTCGGCGCCGATGTCCTCGGCGAACTGGAAGTACTCGTAGTAGCCGATGCCGTACGACTGGTTGTAGCCCCAGAAGTTGAAGTTCGTCGGCCGCTCCTCGACCGGGCCGATCGTCTCCTTCCACTGGTAGATGCGCCGCCGGTCCTGCTTGTCGGAGTAGGGGGCGTAGGTGCCGACGTTGGTCACGCAGCCGCCGGGGAAACGCAGGAAGCCCGGCTTCAACTCCGCGATGGCCTTGGCCAGGTCGGCGCGCATGCCGTGCCCCTTGAAGGTGTCATGCGGGAACAGCGAGACCATGTCCAGATCGGTGCGCCCGCTCGGCGCCTGGACGATCAGGCGACCGGCGTCGGTCGTCGCCGCCGCGGTGAACCACGCTTCGTACTTGGCCCAGCCACCCGCCTTGACCTGCAGGGCCGCCGTGCCGAGGACCGCGGTGCCGTCCTCGACGGTCACCGTCAGCGTCCCCGCCTCGGTGCGCCTGGCCCAGAACGACAGGTCGTAGCGGGCGCCCCTCTTCAAGGCCAGGCCGCGGTTGAACCCGGCGTTGCTCACCCCGGCCGTGCCGTCTCCCGTGACGTCGAGACGCAGGTAGTTGCGGTTGTTGGCGTTCAGCGGCTGGTCGCCGGTGACCGCGAGGGTGGCGCTCGCGCCGCGTTCCGCCTTGCTCCACGCGGTCAGGCCCGTGTAGGAGGCGTTGTCCTGGTCGTTGAACTCGAACGAGCGGTTCTGGACCAGCTCGGCGTACAGGCCCCCGTCGGCGGCGTGGTTGATGTCCTCGTAGAAGACCCCGTACAGGTTGGGACTGACCTTGGTGCCCTTGGCCTTGGTGTCCACGGTGAGCGCGCCGGACGTGTAGCCCTCGATCGTGAATTTCGTGATCGCCGGGCCGGTGACGAGAGCGCCGTCGCTGACGGAGACGCTCTTGCCGCTGGAGGAGAGCTTGACCTTGCCGCCACCGGCGTCCTTGAGCTGGAAGACCGAGGGGTTCGCGCCCAGCCGCACCTTGTCGCCGGCCTCCAGGTATTTCCCGGACGCGACGTCCTTGAGCGCCAGTCCGCCGTCGCGCGGCTCGGCGGTCATGACAAGGCCGGTCATCGGCGCCCTGTCCGAGGCCCGCACCACGCCCGACTTGCTGACCGACAGGTAGGGCGCGTCGACCGCCTTCAGCGTGAACTGCCCCTGCGGGCTCACCGGCCGTCCCTCGGCGGCCTTGACGGCGAAGTAGTCGAAGTCCGCGCGGATGGGCGTCCCGTTCTGGGCGGACAGGCCGTAGAGGCCGACCTGCTTGATGTCCATCTTCGCGGTGGACCTGCTTGCTTCGATCCACGCCGAGCCGTCCCAGTAGGAGGCGACGAACTCGTCGCCGGTCCTGGACAGCCTGAGGATCTCGCCGGTGGATCCCGGACGGGGCTTGAAGCCGGCGGTGTAGCTCGCGCCGACCTCCGTCCCCGTCTCGATCACGGTGCCGCCGGAGAAGCTGACGTGGGCCAGCCCGGTTCGTACGTAGTTGTCCCAGTCCTGCCAGGCGACCAGGCCCGCGTTCTGGTAGTCCAGCGCGACGGGCGCGCTGAGCTTGGTGATCACCTCGAAGTCGCCGGCCGGAACGTCGACGAGGAAGACGTTCTTGGCGCTGTTGCCGCCCCCGTACGTGTCACCGGGGGAGGTGTCCAGATGGAGCGCGCCCCCTGACAGCGACCAGCGGGAGTCGTCGGGAGACAGGACGCTCCACTCCTGCCCCAGTCTGTCGCCGTCGAACTGGTCGACGGCTGCTCCTTGAGGGATGGGATCCGCTGAGGCGGACGCGGGCGGTGGTGCCGCGAGGAGGGTGGCGACGAGCGTGACCGATAACGCGATGCGTTTCATGGTGAAGGCTCCTAAGGAATGTTAGCGCTAACAAACCGGATCCGTGAATGGCTGTGTCGTGCGGTAGGAAGGGGAGCTTCCTGGTCGAGGGCCGTGCGGGAACCGGATGCATCCTTCGACGAAGAGCGTGGTCTCCGGGGCGTCGACAACCAGAGGTGCGCGCACCAGCGCCGCGACGCCCACGTGGCGTACCGGCCGAGGTGCCTTCAGCGACGGCTGTACAGCCGCCCGCGACGGGCGAAGGCGATCCAGATCCCGGAAGCGATCACCACCGCGACGGCGATGATTCCGATCGTGAACGGAGTGCCGTCCGCGTCCTCGCGGTCGGCCAGAGCCCCGGCGCCCGTCGCGCGCGGCGCGGGCGAAGTCGCCGCCACGGGGGTGGCGGCCAGGTCCGCCGCCTTCACCTTCGTCGTCGCGCGCGCCTTGGCCGGCTTGGTCGCGGTCACCGTGACCTTCCAGGTGCCGCTCGGCAGCGGCTCGGGGGAGGTGTAGAGGTTCTGGCCCTCGGAGGAGGACCGGAGCTGGACGGGGCCGAAGGAGCGGCCGCCGGAGGAGGTCGCCGTCAGTGTCGCCTCGACGACGTCAGTGACGGGATGCCCGTCCTCCTTCCAGGTGACCAGCACGTTGACGTTGTGGCCGCCGTCCCCGGTCACCTCCAGTTTTATCGGTCCGCGATGGGCGGATGCCGCGGGTGCGGTGAGCAGGAGGGCGAGCCCGGCCAGCAGGACGGTCACGGCGTATCGCAGTGCGTTGTTCACGGGGTGTGGTTCCCTTCGGGGGTCGTCGCCGGACGATTCCGGCGCGAGCACGTGCCGGCGTCCGATGAAGGCGGTCCCGGCCGGCCGGGATGAAGACCGCGTCGTGGAGCGGGAGGGGGTGAGTGCCCTCGCCTGGCGAGGGCGCTCACCGTCTGTCGGCGACGTGCCGGAGCGGCGCTTTATGGCGGCGTCCGGAACGCCGGTCTCGCTCGCCGTCAGGCCGGCGTGCCGCCGTGCCGGACGATCAGGGCGTCGGCGTCCCGGAGGAGGACGGCCCGGACCTGC
>NZ_JBFAOM010000028.1:0-134599 GCF_040675235.1 Nonomuraea sp. NPDC049637 | reverse complement strand
GCCTCCCGCGGGAGGCGCGCGGGTCGGTCACCAGGCGAGGGGCCCCTCGGCGTCGAAGTAGCCGCCGGTGGGGCCGTCCGGTCCCACCTGGGCCATGCGCACGATGATCTCGGCGCCCTGCTCGACGGTCTGCAGGCCGGTGTTGCCGTTCAGGTCGGTACGGGTGAAGCCGGGTTCGACCGCGTTGATCCGCATCTGCGGGAACGCCTTCGCGTACTGGACGGTGACCATGTTGACGGCCGCCTTCGAGGCCGGGTAGGCGACGCCCGGGTACGCATGGCCGACCATGCCGGGGTCGGTCATCCGGGACAGCGAGGCGAGGCCGCTGCTCACGTTGACGACGACCGGCGCGCCGGATCGCCGCAGCAGCGGCAGGAACGCGTGGAGCACGCGAACCATGCCGATCACGTTCGTCTCGAACGTGCGCCGCATCATCTCGGCGGTCAGCTCCGCCGCCCCGGCCACCCGGCCGTCCTCCATCTCCACCTGGATGCCGGCGTTGTTGACCAGGACGTCCAGCCCTCCGTCCGCCTCGACGGCCCGCGCCGCCGCCGCCACGGACGCGTCGTCGGTGACGTCCAGCGCCACCGCCCGCGCGCCCAGCCGCTCGGCGGCCAGCCGTCCACGTCCGGCGTCCCGGCTCGCGACGTAGACGGTGTGCCCCGCGCCGACGAGCCGCCGGGCGGTCTCGAACCCGAGGCCCTTGTTGGCCCCTGTGATCAGTGTTGTCGTCATGGGCGGGACGCTAGGAATTCGAGCGCGCTCGAAGTCAATTCGTCCTGGCGTTCCCGGCATCGGCGCACCAGCGGCCCTCAACCCGCGCCGAACCCGATGACCTTCCAGGGGGCGTCGTCCGACTGCCGGCCCGTGAGGAACATGTACGGCCAGTGCCTGTCGTCGTTCGGCGGGTCCTCATCGCACCGGCGCACCTCGATGACGACGGCGACGCTTCGTACCTGCCGATAGCCGCCGGGGCCGTACTCGTCGGGTGTCGGCTCGCCGACCTCGGAGACCTGCACGTCGGCCCAGGTGTCCAGCGGGTCGTCGGGCCAGCTGTGGACGCGCCGGTAATGAGCCGGCGCCGACAGAAGACGAACCGCTTCGTCGTCACGGGCGGCGACGGCCGCCAGATAGGCGCGCACCACCACATCGGCGGCCGCGTCCGGCTTCGGCAGGGTGACCGGCGGCCCCTGTGTGACGGAGCAGGTGGAACAGCCCGTACCGACGCACACCACGAGCAGGGTGACCAGCGTCGCGAGCAGCTTTCTCGTCGTCAACCCCGTCATCCTTCACGCTCGTACGGCCGAATACGGAAAGAGGGCGTCAAGGTGGCGATTCCCGGCGCCAGGGTAGCGGACGTCGGCGTTGCAGCCGTGCTCGTGCAGGGTCCTGGTCAGCCCGTCCCTGAGCAGGAGCCCCTCCCCGGCCCGCGCCGGAGCCGGGCGCGGTTGGCCCTGGCCGGACATCTCTGCCAAGATCACCGTGTTTCGCCCCGCCTTGCACCGAGGAGCCCTGTGGACAGGAGACGTTTTCTCACCCTGACCGGAGTCGCCGGACTGGCGGCCGCCGCAGTGCCCGCCACGGTGCCCGCCGGGCCCGCCTTCGCGGCGGCCTACCCGTCCGCGGACGCCGGGCTGACCGCCGAGGCGCACGCCAAGCTGGCCGAGCTGGCTCCCTACGGCGTCACGGCGCTCGCCTTCACGCCGTCCGGCGGCTGGGTCATGGTCACGCAGGACGGGCGGTACTTCGCCCGGGGCATCCCCGACGCCTGCTTCACGGAGCTGGGGGCGCTGGTCAAGGCCGGCCGGAAGGTCAACGCCGTCGCCTTCCCACCGGAGGGCGGCGACCGCTGGGTGATCACCACCGACAAGGGCGTGTCGTCCCGCGGCCTGCCCGCGGCGTGCCTCAGCCGGATCAAGGCGTACTACACCGCCGGGCAGCAGGTCGTGGACGTGGCCTTCCCGCCCGCCGGGGGCGACCGCTGGGCGGTCGTCTCGTCCGCCGCCTTCCAGGCCAACGGCGTCGACGACGAGTGCTACCAGATGATGCGCAACCTGACCCAGGGCGGCCGCCGGCTGACCCGCGTCGCCTTCCCCAAGGCCGGCGGCTGGGCCCTGGTCGCGCAGGACGAGTTCCACGCCCGCGGCATCGACGACGCCTGCTTCGCGAAGATGAAGAGCCTGGCCGGCGGCGGCTGGCAGCTGCACAACGTGGCCTTCCGGCCGGGCGGCGGCTGGGCGCTGTGTTCCCGGGGCAAGGCGCCCGCGCTGCCCGCCGACCGGGTGCGCCAGTTCGAGAACGCGGTCGGCGGCTCGACCATCTGGCAGCGGATGAGCGCGTACAAGACGCCGGGCGTGGCGGTCGCGGTGGTCGTCGGCAACAAGATCGCCTGGTCCACCGGCTACGGGCGGCTCGCCGCCGGCGGTGCCCCCGCCGCGCATCCGGAGAGCGCGTTCCAGGCCGCCTCCATCAGCAAGGCCGTGGCCGCGGTGGGCGTGCTGCGGCTGCTCCAGACGCGCAAGATCGCGCTCACCGCCGACGTGCGCCCGCATCTCGGCTGGACGCTGCCGGCCCGTCCGTGCGTGTCGCCGACGGCGGCGCCGACCGTCGAGCAGCTGCTGACGCACCGGGCCGGGGTCGTCGGGCGCGGCTCCACCTCGCCCGCCGGGGCCTGCTCCGGCTTCGACGCCGGCGGCGGCGGCTTCGCCGGGTACGGCGCCGCGGCCACGGTCCCGTCCCTGCTCCAGATCATGAACGGCGAGGGCAACTCCCCCAGGATCGAGCTGTCCACCGAGCCGGGCGCCGAGTACCACTACTCCGGCGCCGGGTACGTGCTGCTGCAGCGCATGGTGGAGGAGCTGACCGGCAGGTCGCTGGCCGACTACATGGGCCAGGAGGTGTTCGCCCCGCTGGGCATGGCGGGCAGCTCGTACGCGCTCTCCCCCGCCTTCGAGCTGGCCTCCGGCCACACCTCGACCGGGACGGTGATCCCGGGCGGCCACAACCGGTATCCCGAGTCCGCCGCCGCCGGCCTCTACACGAACGTGCTCGACCTGTGCCGCCTGGTGTCGTACCTCAACCGGGCCTGGACCGCCACCGGCGACATCGCCGGGCCGCTCACCCGCGCGTCGGTGCGCTCGCTGCTCACCGAGGGCCCGCAGCCCGGGATGGGCCGCGGCCTGTTCGTCGCCGGCTCCGGCACCCGGAACTTCTCCTACAGCCACGACGGCTCCAACTACGGCTTCAGGTCGGTGTTCAAGGGCTATCCGGAGCTCGGCGCGGGCTACGCCGTGCTGGCCAACGGCAACGACACGGCGCTGGTCAACGAGGTCGCCGCGGCCGTCAGGTCGGTCTACGGCTGGGCGTAGGGCCCGGCGGGGTCAGGCCGGGCCCTTCTCCAGCTCGGCCAGGCGGCCGACCAGCTGGGCGGCGGTCGGCCGCAGGGCGGGGTCCTTGGCGAGGGCGTCGCTCAGCAGCGGGCGCAGCAACACGGGGGCCGACTCCACGTCGGCGTTGCCCTCCACGATGTTGAAGAACACCTTCTCCAGCGAGCCCTCGCCGAAGGGCTGCCGGCCGATGGCCGCGAAGAGCAGCGTGGCCCCCCAGGCGTGCACGTCGGCCGGCGGCCCCACTTTCTGCCCCGAGATGATCTCGGGAGAGAGGTAGCCGGGGGTGCCGACGAACATGCCCGTCATGGTGAGCCTGGTGGAGTCGACGGCCTGGGCGATGCCCAGGTCGATCACGACGGGGTCGCCGTCCGCCAGCAGCACGTTGCTCGGCTTCAGGTCGCGGTGGACGACCCCCGCCGCGTGCATGGCGGCCAGCGCCTTCGCCATGCCCCTCCCCACGCGGATCAGGGCGGCGACCTCCAGCGGCCCGTGGCGGCCGACCAGCTCGTTCAGGGGCACGCCGGGCACGTACCGGGTCACGATGTAGGGCGGGTCGCCGGTCACGTCCGCGTCGACGACCTCGGCCACGTGGTCGTCGCGGACCAGCCGCATCGCCTCGACCTCCCGGGCCAGGCGCCGCCGGGCGAGGGCGTCGCCGGCCACTTCGGGACGCAGCACCTTGATCGCCACCTGCCCGCCGCCCGGCTCGACGGCCAGGTGCACCACGCCGGTGCCGCCCTCGCCCAGCCTGCGAAGCAGCCGGTAGGGGCCGAGGCGTTCACCGCGCGGGCCGTCGTGGAGGCCGAGGCGTCCACCGCGCGGGCTGTCGGCGGGCGCGCCCGGCTGCTCGTCCTCCAGGCGCATCCAGCGCGACCGGCCGAGGGTGACGGTGGTGCCGGGCCGGATCGTCACCGGCTCGTCCGGCGGAAGGTCGTGGGCGGCGGCCTCGCCGGGGATCCGCAGCCGGGTGCCGTGGGCCGAGCCCAGGTCGATCACGTTGACGTCCCAGCCGTCGGGCTTGACCCGCAGGTGGTGGCGGGAGACCGTGCTCTCGGGGTCGGCCAGCTTGACCGGGCGGGCCCGGCCCGCGACCACCTCGGGGGCCGTCTCCGGGGAGCGGCCGAGCAGGTAGGTGGCGTCGAGCCGGAGCCTCGTCCCGTCGTCGAGGACGAGCGTCCCGAGCGGCGGCCGGCGGCCCTTGTGCGGCACCAGCGTGGGCTTGAGCGCGCGGCCGCACACCGCGCAGGCGGCCACGCGGGGATCGTTGAAGTGCCCCTTCTTGCAGTCGACGCCGTACACCTGCACGTCGTCCTGGGCGACGTCCGGCAGCGGGACGGTCCACTCCTCCGGCCGCCGGACGGGGCCGGGCGTGTCCGGCAGATGGAGCGCCCGGCCCTCGGGGGTGCCGGCCAGGGCGGCCAGCAGGTCGGCGGGGTGCTGGAAGCGGTCCTCCGGCCGGCTCGCCGTCGCCCTGGCGATGATCTCCCGCAGGTGCGGCAGGCCGGTCAGCGCCGACAGGTCGACCCGTCCGCCCAGGATCGCCGCGATGACCGCGGGGATGCTGCTCTCGCCCGGGTACGGCGACTGCCCGGTCAGCGAGAAGTACAGGAGCACGCCGAGCGAGTAGAGGTCGGACCTGACGTCCACCACCTCGTTCCGCACGGCCTCGGGCGACATGTACGCGGGCGTCCCGACGATGGCGTCGCCGGGGCTGGTGATCTCGGCCGCCCCCCTGCTCTTGGCGATGCCGAAGTCGACGATGACGGCGTCCTTCGACGGTTTCATCATGATGTTCGACGGCTTGAGGTCGATGCGAGTGACCCGGCGGCCGTCCAGGTAGGTGAGCGCCTCGGCGATCTGGACGCCCAGGCGGACCGCGTCGGCGGGGCTCAGCGGGCCCTGCTGGCGCACGATCTCACTGAGCGTGCGCCCTTCGACCAGCTCCATCACCAGGATCGGCCGGCCTTCGTCGTCGAGGGCGACGTCGTAGGTGCGGACGATCCTGGGGTGGTCGAGCTGGATGGCGATGGCGGCCTCCCTGCGCAGCCGTGCCTCCCCGTCGGGGTTGCCGGACGGGAAGCGCCGCGGCACCTTCACCGCCACGTCCCGGGCCAGCACGATGTCCCGGCCCCGGTAGACGGTGCTCTGGCCGCCCTCGCCGATGAACTCGACCAGCTCGTACCGGGCGCCGACCGTGCGCAGCACCGACTCGACCCCGGCCGGCTCCGGGCTCGCCTGCTGCGTGGGGACCACCGTGACGTCGCGGGCCGGGACGCGCAGGAACAGGTCGAGCGCGGCCCGTTCGCCCTCGTTGCCGAGGGCGATGCCGAGCAGGGTGTGCTTCAGCCCGTCGGCGAGCTTGTACGACACCAGCCGCGCGTCGGCGTCGCCGCCGTAGTTCGTCGCGTCCGGCCTGCCGGGGTCGCGGACCACGGTCAGCACGCCGTGCACCTCCAGGTGCAGCAGCAGCCGGTCGACGCCGGCCCGGCCGACGTGCAGCAGCGGGTCGAGCTCGGGCTGCTCGGCCGAGCCGACGATGTCGAGTGCGGTGAACGTGTCGCCCTGCCTGCGCAGGATCCAGTCCACGATGTAGTAGCCGGTGAGCCGCCACCGGTCCTCGTCGATCGGCACCCGGAAGAGCCGGTCCTGGCCGCTCTCCCGGAAGAAGAGCTCCAGCAGCTCCTCCAGCCGGGCGTAGAACGCGACGCGCTGCTCGTCCTGGTCGCCGATGACCAGGAACGGCCGCTCGCCCTCCCACCTGACCAGCTCGCCGAACTCCTGGAGCAGCCGGCGGGGGATGCCGCGCGCCTTGAAGCGGAGGTAGCGGGCCAGTTGCTCGAACTCGGCCGGCCGCTCGTCGAGCATCGCCTCCAGGAGGCGGCCGGGCGCCTCCCAGGAGCAGGGGACGTAACAGCGCCAGGCGAAGACGCTCTCGTAGACGCTGTTGCCGCGGCCGGTGTCCCTGACGACGTGGTCGTGCAGGTCGGGGCCGGCCACCACGAGGAAGTGCGCGCCCTGCGTGGTGAGCGTGTTCTTCAGGCTGCCCAGCAGCCGTTCGATCTCGTCGAGGCCGGAGGGGCTCGCGGTGAGCTTGTCCACCTCGTCCAGGACGATGATCAGATGGACCCGCCGCGGCCCGCGGGTCCACCGGCGCCATCCGCGCCGCCGCGCCGGCTGCCGGGCCAGCAGGTTGATGATGCGCGCCAGATCGTGCTCGACGTCGGTCTCGGAGTAGGTGAGGTAGGAGGCCTCCAGCCCGAGGGCGTGGGTGCGTTTGCCGGACAGGCTGCCGCTGGGGCTCAGCCAGCCGGCCGGCCCGGTCAGCTTCTTGGCGGCCGGGCCCATGCCGACGTTGAACGTCGCCGTGCGCTCGGAGGAGTCCGACTGCGTCTGCTTGAGCCCGAACGAGGTGCGCACGTGCGCGAGCAGCAACGCGCGCCGCGCCCCCGCGTCGAGGCGTTGCAGCACCCGCCGGTCCTGCAGCGTCTCGTAGGTCCGCCTGACCACGGCGAAGAGCAGCTGGTCGGGCGTCATGGGACGGGCGACGTTCAGCGAGACGGGCACGACGAGCTCGTCTCGGGGACGTCCGGCGGCGATCTCCGCCACCGCGCGCATGACGACCGTGCTCTTGCCCACGCCGCGGAACCCGGTGATGAGGAACGTGCCTCCGCGCGACCAGCGCAGCCGCTGGTTCAGCTCGTCGACGAGCTCGGCGTTCCCCAGCAGCGGCATCGACTGCTCGTCGTGGCGCAGCGGCTCGTGGATGTAGCGGAAGGAGCCCTTGAGAGGAACCCTCAGCATTCTCACCCCTCGTTCGGCGGAGCAGATCCCCTGGGACAAACGAGGACGCCGGAGCCCCGGTTCCCCCGCGAGTACCGTACGCGCCGGTCGCGCCGTCCGCCGCCGGATGCCGCGGTATGCCGCCGCCGGATCATGGTCGCCGCCGGGCCGTCGCACGGTCGTCGCACGGTCGGCGCGTCTGAGCTGCGGGGACGCGGGTAGGGCCCCTGGCATGGACAACGAGCGGAGAACGGCGGGGGCCGTCATCGTCGTGGGGGCCGGGATGGCGGGGCTGGCCTGCGCGGTGCGGCTGCACGAGGCCGGCGTGCCGGTACGGGTGCTGGAGGCGTCCGACGGGGTGGGCGGCCGGGTGCGCACCGACGTCGTGGACGGGTTCCGGCTGGACCGCGGCTACCAGGTGTTCAACACCGCCTACCCCGAGGCCCGCCGGATGCTCGACCTGGACGCGCTCGACCTGCGCCCGTTCGCCTCGGGCATGATCGTCCAGGGGAGGCGGGCCAGGGCCAGGGTGATGCTGCCGTGGCGGCATCCCCGGCACGCGCTGAGCGGGCTGCTGACCGGCCTCGGCACGCCGCGCGACGACGCCGTGCTCGCCGCGCTCACGGCACGCGACCTGGTGCTGCCGGCGTCCCGGCTGCGCGGCGGGCCCGACCGGCGCACCGACGACGAGCTGCGCGCCTGGGGCATGTCGGAGAGGATGATCGACTGCCTGATGCGTCCCTTCCTGGCCGGGGTGCTCCTGGAACGCGACCTGGAGACCTCCAGCCGGATCTTCCACCTGTTCTGGCGGTCGTTCGCGCGCGGCACCATCGGGGTGCCCGCCCTCGGCATGGGCGAGATCCCGCGCCGGCTCGCCGACCGGCTGCCGCCGGGCACCGTCACGCTCGGCGCCCAAGTCACCGAGGTGAGCCCCGGCGGCGTGCGGCTCGCCGACGGCGCCACGGTCGGGGGCCGGGCCGTGGTGGTGGCCGCCGACCCGCGGGCCGCGGGCCGCCTGCTGAGCGAGATCGAGACGCCGGAGATGCGCGCGGTGACCACCTTCTACCACGCCGCGCCCCGCTCCCCGATGCGCGAGCCGATCCAGATCGTGGACGCCACCGGGGCCGTCACGGACACCCTGGTGCTCACCGACGCGGCCCCCGGGTACTCCGCCGACGGGCGGGCCCTGGTGTCCACGTCGGTCCTGGGCCTGGCCGACGACGAACGCCCGGTGCGCCGCCGCCTGACCGAGATCTACGGCGACACCTCCGGCTGGGAGCACGTGGCGACGTACCAGGTGCCGGCGGCGCTGCCGGCGATGCGGCCGCCGTACCCGCTGCGCAGGCCGGTGCGGCTGCGCGCCGGCCTGTACGTGTGCGGCGACCACCGCGACACCGGCTCCCTGCAGGGGGCGCTGGTGTCCGGCCGGCGCGCGGCCGACGCCGTGCTCGGCGACCTCCCGTCGCTGCGCGCGGCCGACCTGACCGCCATCGACCGGGCGACCGTCTAGCGGCCCGGCCCGCCCGGCCCGCCCGGCCCGCCCGGCACGCCCGGCACGCGCTCACAGCGCTCACAGCGCGCGCAGAGCGCTCCGGGGGCCCGCTCATGGCTGGCGCAGGCCGTTGCGGGGCCCGCGGTCACAGTTCGCGCAGCGCCTGCATGGCCTCCCGTTCGATGCGGGCGAGGTCGTGCAGGACGGTTCCGGCCTGCTCCAGGTACGCCGCCTCGCGCCCCTCGCCGGCCTTGGCGATCAGGGCGGCCACGTCCGTCCACAGGGCGGCGGCCTCGGCGTACAGGCGGTGGCCGGCCCGCAGGCGGTCGTCGTCGACGAATGCGGCGCACTCGCCGAGGAAGTCCCGGTAGAGGGCCCGGAACAGGCCGCCGCCGGTGCCGCCCTTCTCCATGAGGAGGGCGGCCAGCGACAGGTCACGCGCGGGCTCCGCCACGCGTTCCAGCCACGTGGGCACCAGGCGGGCGGCCTTGTCGATGCCGCGGTGGCCCAGGTTGGCGATGGGCGAGGCGAGGAACGCCTCGGCGCACGCCCTGATCGCCGGGACGGCCCGCTCCCGCCAGGCGGGCGGACCGGCCGGCAGCGTGAGGGTGAAGGAACGGTTCCTGGCGGTCATCGGGCCGCGTTCGGCCCGCGCCGCCGCCAGGCTGTCCCGGCTCGTCCGCACCGCGCCGCCCTGTTGCGCGGTGTCCACCAGGTACGCCTGCCGCTCGTCGTAGCCGTACATCGCGACGACGTGGCCGCCGAAGTGCACCTTCGAGCCGAAGTAGTCCAGGTGGTAGCTGTCGAGCTGGAGGCCGACCGGCAGGCCGCCGTCGATGCGGGCGGCCACGTTCTCCCAGGCCCTGCGGGCCGAGCCGGTCTCGGCCACGTCCAGGGTCAGCCCGAGCCTTTCGGCCAGGTTCCTGGTGAGCTCGAACGGCTTGACCCGGCCGCCCAGGAACGGGACGTCCATGCCCTTGGCGTCCCAGTAGACGAAGGACAGGCCCGAGCCGAGCCCGAACAGCATGGGCTCGGACAGGTCGAGCCCCTGGTGGCGCAGCAGCACCCCCAGCGCCGTCGTCTCGCAGTGCTCCATGCCGCGAGCCTCGATGCCTTCCACGATGGTCATGCGCCGCTCTCCTCTGGCCGGTTCGATCATCGGACGCGGGGCCGCCGGCCGGTACGGCTCCGTCAGGCAGCCTGCCGCCTCCCACGGGGGGAGAGTCCATCGTCCCGCTCCCGCCGCGCGACGGCGGCGGCGGCCCGGCCGGGCGGCCCTCAACCGCCGGTGCGGCCCCGCCGGTCAGCTGTAGGCGCGGATCGTCCGGTCCAGCCAGTCCGCGTACGCCGGCACGCTGGTGTACAGACCGGGGCCTTCCGCGCAGGACGGGCTCTTGGCGCCGGGCCCCGAGGTGACCCCGATGAGCTCCCACCGGCCGTTCCTGCCCCGCTGCAGCTGCGGGGAGCCGGAGTCGCCGTTGCACGCCATCGCCTTGGGCACCCTGCTGACCGTGCACAGGCGGGTTGCGCTCGCGTATCCGGGCCCGCACTCGGACGGGGCGCCCCGGCGCGTGTCGAGCTGGTTGAGCCGCGGGGACATCTTCCAGTCGGCCGGGTCGGGCTTGGACTCGGTGACGCCGAAGCCGATGATCCGGGTCGGGGTGCCGGGCCGTCCCGGCCGCGCGGCGATCGGGACGGGCGCCTGGGTGACGGGACGGTCCAGGCGGACCAGGGCGATGTCGTTCCTGTTGGGGGTGTTCTGGGAATAGCGGGGGTGCGGCACGGCCTGGGCGATCTTGCGCACCTCCCCGCCCGACGTGCGCTGGTCGCTGCCGACGCGGACCGTGCCCTGCGGGATCGACCCGATCTCCATGTCCAGGCAGTGGGCGGCGGTCACCACCCACTGCGGCGCGATCAGGGCCGCTCCGCACACGCCGTCCGTGAGTCCCATGGCCGGGGCCGAGATCGGGATCGAGGCCATGAACGGGTACGCCTCCGTGGCCTTCCCGCCGTTGACGATCGCTCCGGCGCCGCCGGCGGTGACGGCGAGACAGGCGGCCCCCGCCACGGCGACGACGGCGGAACGGCCCAGGAGACGGCCAAGCGATTGACGACTAAACACCGGATTTATCCATTTCAGTGCGTGATTACGATGAAATCACGCTATCTGCGAAGAATTCGCCTCCATCAGTACGCCAGCACGCCAACCCGCGGTAGGGACAACCCCACTCCCCACGCGCTGCGGTTTTCCGCAGCAGGACTGGGCGGAGCACCGCATTCCGCCGTACGGCCGATCTTCCTAACGTTGACCGCATGATGCAGACGATGATGAACGTGCTGGTGGCGGCCACGATGGCGGCGGGCGGCCAGGGCGCCGGAGTAGGGCAGGAGCTGGCCGCGATCGTGGCGGGACAGGGCGCGACGGCGGCCCTCGCCCGGGTCACCGACGAGCGCGGCACCTGGACGGGCTCGGCGGGCGTCCGCGACGTCGAGCGCGGCGGACGCCCCTCGCCGGGCGGCTACTTCCGGATCGGCAGCGTGACCAAGACCTTCGTCGCCACCGTGGTGCTCCAGCTCGTGGACGAGGGAAAGCTGAAGCTGGACGACCCGATCGCCGGCCACCTGCCCGGCCTGGTCCCCGGCGGCGACCGGATCACGGTCCGCGGCCTCCTCGACCACACCAGCCACCTGTACGACTACATGAGCGAGCCCGGCTACTCCACCAACCGCTGGCGCGGCGAGGCCCGCTTCCGCTCCTACCGGCCGGGCGAGCTGCTCAAGGTGGCCTTCGCCAAGAAGCTCCCCGACGACGGCAGATGGCACTACTCCAACACCAACTACGTGGTGCTCGGCCTGCTGGTGGAGAAGCTGACCGGGCACACGTACGGCGAGGAGGTCGCCCGCCGGATCCTGCGCCCGCTGGGCCTGCGCCACACGCTGGTCCCCGGCGACCGGGCGGGCCTGCCGTCCCCCCACGCCAAGGGGTACGAGCCGATGCCCGGCCTCGTGGACGCCACCCGGATGAACCCCTCGCTGGACTGGGCCGCGGGAGAGATGATCTCGACCGCCGCGGACCTGGAGCGGTTCATGTCGGCCCTGCTGGGCGGCAGGCTCACCAGCGCCGCCTCCCTGAAGGCCATGCGCACGACCGTCGAGACCGGCGCCGGGTTCCGCTACGGGCTCGGGCTGCAGGCGTACGCGCTGCCGTGCGGCACGGTGTGGGGGCACAGCGGGGAGCTGATCGGCTACCTGACGTTCGCGTTCCGCTCGGACTCGGGCAAGTCGCTGACCCTGTCGCTCAACCCCTCGACCAGGAACCCGTCCACAGCGGAGATCATGGGCATGGCCGTCAAGGTATTCTGCGGGACCTCGGGCTGAGCCGGCCCCTGACAGCACGAGGAGGTTCCGTGACCACTCCGACGGACGGCGGGACGGGCGAGCCGCCGCTCGCGGGCGCCTTCCGGCTCCCGGACGGCTCCTGGATCCGCGGCCGGGGCCTGCGCCACCCGCTGCCGGACGGCCCGGCGCCCGGCTTCGGCCTCTACCTCGGCTCGGCGCGGCTGACCCGCCGTCACGAGGACGCCCTGCGCTGGCCGCACGCGTGGATCGAGTGGCCCGACTTCCTGCTGCCCCGCGACCGTGACGCGGCCGTGGAGCGGATCCGCGACCTGCACCGGCGGGCGCGGGCGGGCGAGGCGGTCGAGGTGGCGTGCGGGGGCGGCGTGGGCCGCACCGGCACGGTCGTCGCCTGCCTCGCCGTCCTGGCCGGCCTCGACCCGGCCGACGCCGTCGCCTGGACGCGCGAGCACCACCACCCCCGGGCGGTCGAGACCCCGTGGCAACGCCGCTGGATCCTGCGCTTCCCTGGCCCGGCCCGGCGCTAGGCCGGTCCGCGCGGCCCTTCGCCGGCTCAGATCTCGGTGAGCAGGCCCTCTTCGAGGACCACGTCGAGCTGGAGCTCGCGGTATCCGGCGTCCTCGAACAGGACCGTCAGGCGGTCCTCGCCGCGCTGGATGACCTGGCCGGGCCCCCACGCGCGGTGTTCCACCCGGGCGTGCAGCGGGAAGGGGCCGCCCTCCCGGGGGGCCTGCTCGGCGGTCCCGGCGCGGCAGGTGTCGCAGTTGCCGCAGTTGTCGGCGAGCTCCTCGCCGAAGTAGCCGAGCAGGAAACGCCGGCGGCAGTCGGTGGTCTCGGCGTAGCGGCGCATCATCTCCAGCCGGCTGCGGTCGACGTCCCGGCGGCGCTCGGCCAGCTCCCTGGCGCGGCTCGCCGCCGCGCGGGGATCGAGGCCGGGCACGGGATCGACCTTGCGGGTGCCGAGCCGTACCGCGCCGGCTCTCTCCAGGAGGTCCAGCAGCGCGGTCAGGCGTCGCGCCGACAGTCCGGCGCGTTCGGCCAGGCCCTTGCGGTCGCTGCCGGGGCCGGACTCGGCGACCGCTTCGGCGACCCGCGCCAGCCGCTCCTCGTCGGGCGTCCCGCCGGCGAAGAAGCGCTGCAGCCCCAGGTCCTCGGGCCGGTAGAAGAGCACGGCTTCGGCCGGGTCGCCGTCCCGGCCCGCCCGGCCGATCTCCTGGTAGTACGCGTCCGGCGAACCGGGGATCTCGGCGTGCAGGACGAAACGCACGTCCGGTTTGTCGATGCCCATGCCGAAGGCGTTGGTCGCGACCACGACGTCCAGGTCACCGGTCATGAACCGGTCGTGCACGGCGTCCCGTTCGGCCCGGCGCAGCCCGGCGTGGTAGGCGGCGGCCCGTACGCCGGCCTCGGCCAGCAGCCCGCTCAGCCGGCCGGTCTGCCGGCGCGAGTTCGTGTAGACGATGCCGGGCTTCTTCGCCGCCGCGACGGTCGTGACGATGTCGTCGGCGGGGTCGTCGAGCGCCCGGCGCACCTCCAGCGAGATGTTCGGCCGGTCGAACCCCTGGACGATCTCCACCGGCTTGCGCATGCCCAGCCGCTCGGCGATCTCCGCCCGTACCGGCGGGGCGGCGGTCGCCGTCAGGGCCGCGACGACCGGACGGCCGAGCGCGTCGGCCACCGCGCCGAGCCGCAGGTAGTCGGGGCGGAAGTCGTGCCCCCAGGCCGAGACGCAGTGGGCCTCGTCCACCACCATGAGCGAGGGGCCCGCGGCGGCCAGCTCGCGCAGGACGTCGGGACGGGCGAGCTGCTCGGGCGCGCAGAACAGGAACTCCGTCTCCCCCGCCCGCAGCGCCTGGAACGTCT
Organism: Nonomuraea sp. NPDC049637; assembly: GCF_040675235.1. Taxonomy (NCBI): domain Bacteria; kingdom Bacillati; phylum Actinomycetota; class Actinomycetes; order Streptosporangiales; family Streptosporangiaceae; genus Nonomuraea; species Nonomuraea sp. NPDC049637. The sequence goes on along the minus strand of NZ_JBFAOM010000028.1, from coordinate 120,718 downwards.
CCGCCCGCTCGGCGGCCCGCGTTCCGGCGTCCAGGCTGACGGCCTCCTCGTCGCGGTCGCGCAGGGCCTCGACCTGGTCGCGCTGCAGGGCGATGAGCGGCGAGACCACCAGGGTCGGGCCGCGCAGCAGCAACGCCGGCACCTGGTAGATCGCCGACTTGCCGCTCCCGGTGGGCATCACCACCAGCGTGTCCCTGCCCTCGGCCAGGGCCGTCATGGCCCGGAGCTGGCCGGGCCGCAGGTCGGTCAGGCCGAGCGCCTGCCTGGCCACCCGCTCGCATTCCGCCGCCGTGTCGCCCATCCGGTCCTCTCTGGTCGGGAAGACCGTTCCTCCTGCCCCGCCGGCCGGCCGGCATGTCAGCCGCCGGCCGTGATCTGGGTCATGGCCTGTTTCCGGCGTTCCGTCCCGGGCACCGGGCTTCACATGCGCAACCTCATGAAGGGCGCCGCGGGCGGCGCCGTGGCGACCGCGGCGATGAGCGTGGTGATGCTCGCCGGCAGCCGGGCGGGCCTGATGGAGGACCAGCCGCCGAAACGCATCGCGCGGGCGGTGCTGCCCGGCCACCGGCACCGGCCCAAACCGGGCGAGGGCGTCGTGGGGGCGCTGGCCCACCTGGGGTTCGGCGTCACCGCCGGAGCCCTGTACGGCCTGCTCACCCGCGGGCGCCGCACCCCGTCCGCGCTGGGCGTCGGGTACGCGCTGACGATCTGGATCGCCAGTTACGAGGGCTGGATCCCGAGCCTGGACATCCTGCCGCCGGTCTCCCGCGACCGGCCCGGCCGCCCCGCGGTGATGGCCCTGGGGCACGTCGTCTACGGATCGGCCCTCGCGGCGACCCTGAACCGGCTCAACGCCCGGACAGACCTCCGATGAGCGGTCGCGCCCGTCGGCCGCGGCGAGCGCGAAGAAGCGCCGGTAGAGGCGGCGGGCCAGGCGGCCGCCGCGCAGGCGTGGCGCGACGCCGACGAAGTGCACGTAGGCGAGGCCGGGCGTCGAGGGCGACAGGATCCCGACGAGGAACCCGGCCAGGCCGTCGCCGTCCTCGGCCACCAGGCTGGTGCGGTGGAAGTGGTCGAGGAACAGGCGCGGCAGCCCGGCGCTGATCGGCCGTCCCCACCAGCCGTCCAGCACGGCGACGATGCGGCCGTGGTCGTCGGGCTCGGCCGGCCGCAGGCGCGCCTGTCCGGGGTCGTTCAGGTTCATGATCACGTATCGTCCCGGCGCCACCGCGCGGCTGTCCAGACGCCGGGGTGAGGGCCGTCCGCACCTCCGATGTCTCTTCCGGGTCGAGTTAGTAAAGTTTCCTAAAATTGGAGCGTTCCAAGATCTACAACTTGTTGACGGGCGTGACTCGCTGTGGGAACACGATGAAAAGCCGCTCACCCCCCAGGAGCCACCCGATGAACTCGTGGAAGCCCCGGTTATGCGTCCTCGCGCTGGTCGCGGGCGCGCTGGCCGTGCCCGCCGGACCCGCCGACGCCGCCCCCACCCGGTACGAGGCCGAGAACGCGACGCTCTCGCAGGGAGCCGTCGAGTCCAACCACACCGGCTACTCCGGCAGCGGCTTCGTGAACGGCGACAACGTCGCCGGCTCCTACACGGAGTGGACCGTCAACGCGCCCGGCGCCGGGACCGCCACGCTGGCCCTGCGTTACGCCAACGGCACCACCGGCGACCGGCCCGCCGACCTGGCCGTCAACGGCTCGGTCGTGGCCGCCTCCCGCGCCTTCGCCCCCACCGCGAACTGGGACACCTGGGCCACGGTCACGCTGACCGCCCAGGTCAAGGCGGGCCCCAACACGATCAGGGCCACCGCCGCCACCGCCGGTGGCAACCCCAACTGGGACTACCTCGACGCCGACGTCCAGGTCAGCGGCTTCACCGACTACCAGGCCGAGACCGCCACGATCGCGCGGGGCGTCGTGGAGTCCAACCACGCCGGCTACACCGGCTCCGGCTTCGTCAACTACGACAACGTGACCGGCTCGTACGTCGAGTTCCAGGTCAGCGCGGCGGCCACCGGCCCGCAGAGCCTGACCTTCCGCTACGCCAACGGCACGACGATCGACCGGCCGCTGAGCGTCTCGGTGAACGGCGCCGCGAGCACCCGGTCCTTCCCCGGCACCGGCGCGTGGACCACCTGGAACGAGGTCACGCTCAACGCCACCCTGAACGCGGGCGCCAACACCGTACGCGCCACCGCGACCACCGCGGACGGCGGCCCCAACCTCGACCGGCTGCGCGTCAGCGGACCGGCCGACACCCAGAAGCCGACCGCGCCCGGCCAGCCGGTGTGCGGCGAGATCACCCACAACAGCCTGAAGCTGGACTGGCCGCCCGCCACGGACGACATCGGCGTCGTGGCCTACGACATCTACCAGCAGGGCCAGCTCATCGCCACCGCCCCCGCGCCGCCGGCGACGTTGACCGGGCTGACCCCGGACTTCGGCTACCAGCTGTCGGTGTTCGCCCGGGACGCCTCCGGCAACGTCTCGCTGAGCAGCCCCGAGGCCGCCTGCCACACCCTGCCCGCGCCGCCGGACGACCCGCCCTCGCCGCCCGGCCGGCCCGCGGTCAGCGGCGTGCAGCCCACGTCGGCGACCGTCACCTGGGCCGCCTCCACCGACGACGGCGGCGTGCGCGCCTACCTGGTCCGCGACCACGCCTCCGGCGCCGTGCTGGCCACCGTCACCGGCGCGCCGCCCGCCACCAGCACGAGCGTGCCGCTGGAGTGCGCGCGCACCTACCAGCTCGACGTCGTCGCCCGCGACACCGCCGGTCAGCTCTCCGCGCCGAGCCCGGCGTCGGCCTCGTTCACCACGGGCGGTTGCGGGACCGTGCCGCAGACGCCGACCTCCGTCGCGGGCGGCTGGGACGTGCCCTGGGACGCGTCCTGGACGCCGGACGGCTCGTTCGCGCTGGTCACCGAGCGGGACACGTTCAAGGTGTTCAAGGTGACACCGTCGGGCACGAAGACGCAGGTCGGGACCGTGCCGAACGTGCAGACCACCGACGGCGAGGGCGGCCTGATGGGCCTGGACCTCTCCCCCACCTGGAACGGCACGACCGACCAGGAGGTGTTCTTCATGCACACCGCCGCCGAGGGCAACCGCATCGCGAGGATGAACTTCAACGGCAGCACGCTCAGCGGCTACACCACGATCCTCCAGGGCATCGACAAGAACCGCTACCACAACGGCGGCCGCATCCGCTTCGGCCCCGACGGCTACCTGTACGCCACCACCGGCGACGCCCAGCAGTCGGCCAACGCGCCCAACCTGAACTCGCTCAACGGCAAGATCCTGCGCCTGACCAGGACCGGCGCCGCCGCGCCCGGCAACCCGTTCGGCACCCGCGTCTACAGCTACGGCCACCGCAACCCGCAGGGCCTGGCCTGGGACTCCGCCGGCCGGCTGTGGTCGTCGGAGCTGGGCAACTCCGCGCGCGACGAGCTCAACCTGATCCAGCCCGGCAAGAACTACGGCTGGCCCACCTGCGAGGGCACCTGCACCACCTCCGGCATGACCAACCCCAAGTACACCTGGGGCGTCGCCGAGGCCTCGCCGAGCGGCATCGCGATCGTCGGCAACACGGTCTTCATGGCGGCGCTGCGCGGGCAGCGGCTGTGGCGCATCGTCCTGAACGGCGAGAACGTCTCGACGGTCAACTCCTACTTCAACGGCACGTACGGCAGGCTGCGCCTGGTCGAGAAGGTACCGGGCGCCGCCGCCATCTGGTTCGGCTCGACCAACTCCGACAACAACGGCGACGGCAGCGCCGACACGATCCGCCGCTCCGCCATCCAGTAGCCCCCCCCGAGGGAGTGACCGTGCTCGCAACCCGCTTACGCACCCTCGTCCCGGTCGCCGCCGCGTGCCTGGCCGTCTCCGCGCTCGTGGCGCTGCCCGCGCGCGCGGCGACCGTGCGCTACGAGGCCGAGAACGCCACCAACGTCCAGGGCGCCGTCGAGGCGAACCACGCCGGGTTCTCCGGCACCGGCTTCGTCAACAGCGTCAACGCGGCCGGCCCGTACACCGAATGGACCGTCAACGCCCCGGCGGCCGGCACCGCCACGCTGGCCATCAGGTACGCCAACGGCACCGGCTCCGCCCGCGTCGCCGACGTCTCGGTCAATGGCACGGTCGTGTCCGCCGGGCGTTCGTTCGGCGCGACCGCGAACTGGGACACCTGGGCGACCTCCACCCTCACCGCCGCCCTGAACCGGGGCGACAACAAGATCCGGGTCACCGCCGCGTCCGCGGGCGGCAACCCCAACCTCGACTTCCTGGAGGCCACGACCGCCGACGCCCCGGCCACCGAGTACCAGGCCGAGGCGGCGACGCTGACGGGGGCGAGCGTGGCCACCAACCACGCCGGCTACACCGGCGCCGGGTTCGTCGACTACGTCAACGCCCCCGGCGGCTCGATCGAGTGGTCGGTCAACGTCGCCGAGGCCGGCAGCCACACGCTGACCTTCCGCTACGCCAACGGCACCGCCGCCGGCCGCCCGATGGACGTCGCCGTCAACGGCGTCACCGCGGTGACCGGCCTGGCCTTCCCCGGCACCGGCAGCTGGGACACCTGGGCCGACGTCCGCGCCACGGTGACGCTGAACGCGGGCGTCAACACCGTCCGCGCGACCGGGACCGGCGCCGAGGGCGGCCCGAACGTGGACAGGCTGTCGGTCAGCGGCGCCGGCGGCGCCGACGGCCAGGCGCCCACGGTGCCGGCGAGCCCGCGGGTGACCGGCGTCTCGGCCACCGGCATCTCCCTGGCCTGGACGGACTCCACCGACAACGTGGGCGTCACCGGCTACCGCGTCTACGAGGGCACGACCGTGGTGGCGACCTCGCCCACCGCGAGCGCCACGGTGGCGGGGCTGGCCGCCGGGTCCACGCACACGTACACGATCACGGCGGTGGACGCGGCGGGCAACGAGTCCGGGCACAGCGCCGCGGTCACCGGCACCACGACCGGCGGCGCCGGCGGGCCCACCGCCGACCAGCTGCTCGCCAAGGTCACCACGTGCGCCCAGATCTCCAACGGCAAGTACAAGACCGACTCCGACGTCTCCTCCGGGACCGTCGCGGTGTGCGGCAAGACCGGCGGCGTGTTCTGGAAGGGCGACCTGGACATCGACTGCGACGGCGTGCGGACCGCGCAGTGCAACGAGAACACCGACTGCTGCTTCCAGGCCGAGACGTTCTGCCACACCACCTCGGACACGCCGCTCAACGCCGCGCAGCTCCCGTACGTGGTGGTGCCGAGCCCCAGCTCGATCTGGGACTACCGGACCAAGGGCATCGGCTGCGGGACGGTGGTGGCGGTCATCTACAACGGCCAGGTCGAGTACGCGGTCACGGGCGACACGGGCCCGTCGGGGATCATCGGTGAGGCCTCCTACCGCACCGCCGCCGACCTGGGCATCAATCCCGACCCGAGCAACGGCGGCACCGACTCCGGCGTCACGTACATCGTGTTCACCGGCTCCGGGACGAAGGTGGCGGCCATCGAGAACCACGACCAGGCCGTGACGCTGGGCCGGACCCTCGCCCAGCGGTTCATCGACCAGAACTGACCCACCCCGCCATGCCCCGATTCGTCCGCGATAAAACGGCAGCTAGCTGGACAGAACAGGGGTTATGGCAAGATCTGCGCTGGTCGTCATCGACATGCTGAACCCGTACGAGCACCAGGACGCCGAGCGGCTCGCCCGGCAGGTGGAGCCGATCGTCGAGCCGCTCGCGGACCTGGTGGCGCGGGCCCGCGAGCGGGACGACGTCGAGCTGGTGTACGTCAACGACAACTACGGCGACTTCGCCGCCGACCGGCGGGAGATCGAGGAGCGGGCGATGAAGGGCCGGCGGCCCGACCTGGTGCAGCCGGTCCTGCCGCCGTCGGGGTGCGCGTTCCTGCCCAAGGTGCGGCACAGCGCCTTCTTCGGCACGGCGCTGGAGTACCTGCTGTCGCAGAGCGGGGTGGAGCGGGTCGTCCTGGCCGGGCAGGTGACGGAGCAGTGCGTGTTGTACAGCGCGCTGGACGCGTACGTGCGGCACTACGAGCTGACCGTGCCGCCTGACTGCGTGGCGGCCATCCACCACGATCTCGGGCAGGCTGCGCTGAACATGATGGAACGCAACATGTCCGCCCGGCTCACCCCGTCCGGCGAATGCTTCACCCGATGAGCCGGGCCGTGCGGTCGGCGACGAGCTGCGGCTGCTCGGCCTGGACCAGATGGCCCGAGAGGACGTCCTCGTGGCGTCCGTCGGGCAGGCTGTCGGCGTAGCGGCGCTGGTGCTCGCGGTTGGCGGCGTGCTGACGCTCCCGCCCTCGCGCGGCGCGGGTCACCGACAACACGATCGTCGGGCAGCTCGGCGGCCGAGGCGGTCGCGTCCGGAACTCCGGGATGGCGGCGGCCACGGCCCGGATCTCCTGGCGCGTCCGGGCGATGCCGGCGGGGGTGAAGTCCTCGGCGAGCATGCTCCGGTAGGTGTCGGCGGGGAACAGCCGCCGGACGTTCCCGCTGAACAGCCGCGCCGGCGGACGGAACCGGCTGGGCAACACCCCGGCCCCCGGCCGCGCCCCCTACCTGCTCAGCGCGATCCTGTTCCCCTCCGGCGAGCCGCCCGCGCACGGAACCGGCCGGTAGCCCGAGGTCGTCCTCATCCCGGGCAGGCGCGGCACGCCTTTCGGAGCGGTTTCACGGAATTTCCGGCCGAATGTCGTATCAGGGTGCTTAGGATTTGCGGCGGGGGGCCGGTACCGGCCAACGGGATGAATCAGGCGGTGACCATGGGCGAGTCCTTCGGGCTGCACGTGCCGATCGGTACGAACCTGGGTCACCTGCGGCGCCTGGTGGGCGAGTTCGCCCTGGAGTCGGGGCTCGACAGGCAGCGGGTGGAACGGCTGGTGCTGGCGGTCAGCGAGGCGGCCGGCAACGTCCTGGAACACGCCCGGGCGCCCGGCACGGTGAGCGCCCGCAGCGACGAGGACGGCGTGACCGTGCACGTGGTCGACGAGCGCGGCACCCTGACGAACGCCCACCTCAACCGCGTCCCGGCCTGGCCGCCGCAGCGCGGCATGGGGTTGTGGATGATACAGCGCGTGTGCGACCGGGTGACGCTCGACCATCCGGACGGCCGGTCCCGGCTGGAGCTGTTCATGCGCCGCGTCCCCGCCGACCAGGACGGCCAGCCGTGAACCCGCGCCCTCGCCCGGCTCCAGCGGCACCGCCGTGCTGCGGAAGCGGTGGCCGCCGGCCTGCGGGGCTGGTCATGCGACCAGGTCGGCACGCGGAAAATCGGGTGCGCCACGGCGGCGGCCGGTGTTGCATGTCCGGATGATCGACGAACCGCTGGACCGCCTCCGCGCCGCCGCACGACGTACCCGCGAACTGGCCCTGGAACGGGGGGCCACCGGCGTCGGCCACGAGGACGCCGACGACGACGCCGGCACCGTCGCCACCGACGGCGCGCTCGGCTTCGACCCGTTCCCCCTGCTCGAAGCCCTGCACCGGCATCGCGTCCGGGCCGTGGTGATCGGGCAGGTCGCCGGCATCATGCACGGCTCGGCCGAGCTGACCGGCGACCTCGACCTGCTCTGGGACGGCCGCCCCGCCCAGGCCCCGGCCCTGGCCGCCGCCTTCGCCTCGGTCGGCGCCCGGCTCGCCGACGAGACGGGCGGCCCGCTGCCCGTGCACCCGGACTCCCTGCTGCGCCCGAAGACGCGATTCACCTCCCCCGGAGCCGGCGGCGACTGCTGCACCCCGGCGCTGCCCTGGGGCGGGCTTCGGGTCGGCGAGTGCCTGGACCGCGCGGTGACCGCGACCGGCCCCGGCGGCCTGGAGGTCCACTACGTCTCGCGGGAGGACCTGATCCGGATGCGCCGCGCCCTGGGCCGGCCCAAAGACCTGCGCCGGGCGGCCGAACTGGAGGCGTGAGCGGCGGCGTCCCGGCCGGAAAACGAGTCGTCGGGCCGGCGGCGGTGGAGTAGGTTCGCCGTTCATGACCCCCACTCTGCGCACCGAGCGGCTGCTGCTGGAGCCGTACGTCCCCGCCGACGAGGACGCGTTCGTCGCCATGTTCCAGGATCCGCGGGTCACGCGCTGGATGGGGGACGGCACCGCCACCGAGGCCGAGGACCGCGCGCTGTTCGGCCGCATCTTCAGCAAGGTCTACGCCCAGGACCTGTTCGCCGTCTGGGCCGTCCGCCGGGACGGCGAGCTGGTCGGGCACGCCGAGATCAAGCCGACCGACACCGTGTCGGGCCACGAGCTCATCTACGCGCTGGTCCCCGCGGTGTGGGGGGCGGGCCTGGGCCGGGAGCTGGCCGAGGCGATCGTCGGCCACGGCTTCGACGCCCTCGGCCTGACCGAGGTGCACGCCACCGTCGCGGCGGACAACCTCGCCTCGCTGGCCGTGCTGCGCAAGCTCGGCTTCGAGCACGTACGCGACATCACCGAGGACGACGGCGGCACCACCCGCGTGCTGACCCGCCGCCGTCCGCCGGTCACTCCACCGCGCCCGTCCGCGTGAGCAGGTCCTGGTACCAGGGGTCGTACGGATGGTTGGTGGCCGGGTAGTTCGCCGGCGGATCGGTCGCCTGGCCCGCCGAGTCGAAGTCCCAGCCGCGGACGAGCCGGCCCGCCCGCCGCGCCTCGGTGATGAACGACGACTGCCCGGCGGGCGCGGCGTAGAACAGCGCGTCCTGCCGCAGCTCCGCGCTGTCGCCCTGCTGGAACTCGGCGAAGGCGACCTGCCGGTGGCGGATGCGGTCGCCGGTGAACGCGCCGGTGTCCACCCGCAGGGTCCGCGACGGGGTCGGGCCGTCGGCGCCGGTCCACACGTGCACGCGGGGCGCGCCGCCGTAGGAGGTGGTCTTGTCGTGGCGGGCGTCGGAGGTCCTGGCGTTGCCGCTCCACGTGACGCTCGCCGCGCCGGCGTCGAGCGTGCCGGACCACTCCCAGTTCTGGCTGTTGCTCTGGCTGCGGTGGATCTCCCGGAGCCGGGTCCCGTTCGCGTCGGTGAAGCGGATCGTCGGCAGCACGCCGTTGTCGTACTGGCGGCTGGCGGACCAGGTGATCTCGCCGGCGGCGTCCAGGCGTCCCACGCGGTACCAGAGCGTGGTGGCGTTCTGCGACTGGTGGACCTTGACCAGGTCGCCGTCGTCGTTGAGGGCGACGGCGGGGGTGACGCCGCTGTCGTACCTGCCGTGGCGCAGCCAGGTCACCCGGCCGTCGGCGCCGTACACGCCGGTCCAGTACCACAGCGCTCCGGCGCCCGAGTCGTGCACCTCCACGACCTGGCCGCGGGTGTTGGCCGCGACGGCCGGGTTGGCGCCGAGGTCGCGCTTGTACAGCGTGCGGGTCGTGCCGTCGCCGGAGATCACGGCGAGCACGCGGCCGCGCAACGCGTCCACGGCAGGCGGGCCGGCCGGGTAGTCCTCGGCCCGCAGCAGCCGCGGCCCGAAGGCGGCGACGAGCTCGTCGTTCAGCGCGGCCGGGTTGCCCGCGGCGTAGGACGGGTTGTCGGTCAGGTCGTCCTTGAGGTCGAGGGCGACGACGATCGGCGCGGCCGTGGGATGCGCCGCCGACCAGCCGGCGATCACCGCGAGCCAGTCGCCGAGGAGGTTGGAGGCCGGGTTGCCCGCGTGGTCCACCTCGTCGCCGGGGGCGTCGTGGCCGACGGAGTAGTCGCGGGCGGTGGCGTACCCGTTGTCGTGCACGTCCAGTTCGACGAAGCGCACGCCGTGGTCGAGCTGGTAGGCGATCGAGTTCCTGGCGCCGGCGACGTTGCCCGAGTAGCTGTTGTGCGTGGCGCGGAAGACCGCCGAGGGTAACGGCACGTCCGCCGCCGCCTCGGCCGATCCGCCGGCCGCCAGGACCGAGACCGCGGCGGCGAGGGCTGACAGGACGGCTCTCGAACGTGGCATGCGCTGATCCTCACGTCGGGGGGCGATTGCTCCCAGACAATACGATCAGGGCCCGCCGGCCAACCCCGCCGGACGAACCGGCGGGGCGGCACGGAGTGACCTGGCCTGGCGCGGCGCGTCGGAGGTCAGCGGTCCTCGTGGACGCGGCCGAACTCGACCGCGGGCGCGCTGCCGGCGAAGTTGCGGTCCACCTCGGCCCGCTCGGCCCCGCTGGGGGTGGCGTTCGTGCAGCTCACGGGCGCGCTGGAGCCGGACATCAGGTCGCCGCAGAGCCCGGTGCGCCGGTCCGGCAGGCCGAGGATGTGGCCGATCTCGTGGGTGGCGATCCGCAGCGGGTAGTAGCCCTGGTCGACCGCCTGGCGGCCCATCCAGATCGTGCCGCGGCCGAGGCTGGTGGGCAGCGTCCTGGGCCAGTTGTTGTCGGCCAGGACGACGAAGCTCGCGGGCGTGCCCCGCATGAGCCGGACGTTCACCACGTTCGCGTTCCAGACCTGGGCGGCCTGGTCGATCACGGTGACGAACTCCGCCGACCGGGAGGCGTCGTACCGCAGCACCCGGACCAGCACGGCGGCCTGGGCCGGGGAGGTGACCAGCAGGAAGGAGAGGGCGAGGACGACGGAGAGCGTGACACGGAGAGACCTTGACACGGATCCTCCTCCAGAAGTTGGGGGGTCCTGTCACGGTAGGCGCGCAGCGAGGGGTCGGAAAAGTAGCTATTAGTGCATATTGCCGCGATATGCCGACGACAGCCGAGGCTCGCCGATCCGGGCGATACTGAGCGGTTTGCGAGCATAAAAGGAAGATTGTCCTGAGTTGATCAGGGCAGTGGGGCCGGGATGTCCACCCCCGATCTCGTCCTGGCCCTCGGCGGCGCCGCCGCGCTGCTCGCCGCCGTCCTGCCCGGCCTGCTCGCCCGCCGGGCCTTCTCCCCTCCCCTGGTCTACCTGCTCGGCGGCATGGGGCTGTACCTGCTGCCGATCGGGCTGCCCGAGCCCGATCCCGTCGCCCACCGGGCGGCCGTCGAGCACATCACCGAGATCTGCGTGCTGGTCTCGCTCATGGGCGCGGGGCTGGCGCTCAACCGGCGGATCGGGTTACGGAGCTGGTCGACGACCTGGCGGCTGCTCGGCTGGGCGATGCCGCTGACCGTCGCCGGGGTCACGGCGGCGGCGACCGGCGTGCTGGGCTGGCCCCTCGCCGCCGCGCTGCTGCTCGGGGCGGTGCTCGCGCCGACCGACCCGGTGCTCGCCTCCGACGTCAGCGTGGGCGAGCCGGCCGACGCCGAGAACGCCGACGACGAGGTCCGCTTCGCCCTCACCTCGGAGGCGGGCCTGAACGACGGCCTGGCCTTCCCCTTCGTGTACGCCGCCATCGCCCTGGCCACCGCCGGCGGCCTGGGCTGGACGGGCGAGTGGGCGCTGACGGACGTGCTCTACCGGATCGTCGCCGGGGTCGTCTGCGGCCTGCTGATCGGCCGCCTGCTCGGCCGGCTGTTCTTCCACTCCCCCGCCGAGGAGCTGCGCCTGGCCGAGCGCCGCGACGGCTTCGTGGCCCTGGGCGCCACCCTGCTCGCCTACGGCGTCACCGAGCTGGTCAGCGGCTACGGCTTCATCGCCGTGTTCGTCGCCGCCTGCGCCATCCGCCGGGTCGAGCACGGCCACGGCTACAACAACGTCCTGCACGGCTTCGTCGAGCAGCTCGAACGGCTCTTCACCTCCTGGCTGCTGCTCCTGCTCGGCGGATTCGTCGCCGCCGGCGGCCTGGCCCCGCTCACCTGGCGCGGCGCCCTCGTCGGGGCGCTGCTGATCCTGGTCATCCGCCCGCTGGCGGGCTGGCTCTCCCAGGTCCGGGGCCCGGCCGGCCCCCGCGAGCGCCGGGTCATCTCGCTGTTCGGCATCCGGGGAGTGGGTTCGCTGTTCTACCTGGCGTACGCGCTGGGTCACGCCGACTTCGGCGTGCCGCCCGAGGAGCTGTGGGCGGTGACGGCCTTCACCGTGGTGCTCTCGGTCGTCCTGCACGGCATCACCGCGACCCCGGCCATGACCCGCCTCGACGCCCTCCGCGAGCGCCTGACCTCGGGCGCCCGGGGGTAGGACGCGGCCTCGCGGAGAGGGGGCCGCGAGGCCGCGTCACCATCCGGCTACCGCAGGACGGACGTCCACCCCGGGCGGCCGGGCAGCGGGCTCGGGCTCGGGACCCGCCTGAGCGACAACTCGCCCGGCGGTACGGCCGGGCAGCGGGCGCCCCTGGCGGGCAGCTCACGGGAGACCAGGTAGCGGTCGAAGGCGGCCGTCGTGCACTCGCCGCGCCCGTAGATGCCGTGCCCCCAGCCTTCGTAGGTCAGCAGGCGGGCCTGCCGGCCGGCCTGCAGCGCCGTGGAGGCCGCCCACACGTACGGCGTGGCCGGGTCGTGCAGGGCGTTGCCGAGCAGGAGCGCCGGCGAGCCGTCCACCCTGAGCCGGTGCTGCCGGTTGGGCGTGGCCGTGCCCTGGCAGGCCAGCGCGAGCGGGTGCGCCGCGGCGCTGACCAGCATGTCCGGCGCGAGGGCCGCCGACCTGCGCAGCAGCCGGTCCCAGTCGCGGTAGCCGCGGACGGGCAGCGCGTAGTCCTGGCAGAAGACGAAGCTCGCGTCGTTGACCGTCTCCCCGGCGGCCCGGACGGGCGGCGCGAGGAGCGGGCTGACCGGGCCGCCGCCGCTCTCCATGGCGGCCAGCAGCTCGGCGAGCTGGCTCCAGGCCGGGCCGTAGAACGCGCCGAAGGCCAGGCCGATGAGGTCGAGCCTGCGCAGCTTGACGTCCGGCTGCCCGGGGAAGGTCAGCTCGCCCCGCTCCGCCCTGGCCAGCAGCTCGTGCCACACCGCGCGGACGTCCCTGCCGTGCAGCGCGCACGAGTCGGTCCGGCCGCACCAGGCCACGAACTCGTCGAAGGAGTCCTGGGAGGTCCAGGCCTCGGTGTCCAGGAACGCCTGGGTGCCCAGGCTGTGGTCCATGTTGCTGTCCAGCGCGAGGGCGCGGACGCGGCGCGGGTAGCGCTCGGCGTAGAGCTGGCCGATCAGGGTGCCGTACGAGACGCCGTAGTAGGTCAGCTTGTCGTCGCCGAGCGCGGCGCGCAGGGCGTCGAGGTCGCGGATCACGTACCCGGTGTGGACGTTGTCGAACAGCGGGCCGGTGCGCCGGCGGCAGTCCTCGCTGTAGCGCCGGTTGAAGGCGAGCAGGGCGTCCCAACCGGCCTGGTCCTTGATCGACAGCGGGTCGGGCGCCTGCTGGGCCAGCTCCAGCGAGCAGGTGACGGGATGGCTGCGGCCCACGCCGCGCGGGTCGAAGCCGACCACGTCGAAGCGGCTGGTGATCTCGGGGGTGAAGCCGAGCCAGTTGTTCACCACGGCGTCCACGCCGGAGCCGCCGGGGCCGCCGGGGTTGATCACCAGCGACCCCATGCGGGCGGCCGGGTCGCTCGCCCGGCGCCGGGCCAGGGCCAGCTCGAACGTCCCGGCGCGCGGATCGTTCCAGTCGACCGGCACGGTCAGCGTCCCGCAGTCGGCCGCGGGATCCTCCGCGCACGGCGTCCACCGCACGGCCGGGGCGGTGGTGGCGGCCGCCGCCGCAGGGACCGGCGCGAGCGGCGCCGCGAGGGCCGATAAGAGGGTGAGGATCAGGACTGGTCTTCGCATCGCGACTCCAATCGTCGGGGACCTGATCATCGGTCAGTTCCTCCGACAAGACCATCCGACTGGAGGAGGAGACCGGAGTCATCCCTGAGTACCTTCCGCCCGGCGTCCCCTCAGTGGCGGTTCGCCGTCGACGCGTCCGTCCACGGCCGTCGCGATCGGCTTGCACGCGGGCCTGGCGTCAGGTCACCACGACCACATGCCGACGCGTACGTCCACGCCCGGAGAGGCGTGCAGGAGGGGCGGGCCGGCCGGGTCGGGCAGGCCGGCCGCCCGCAGCAGGTCCTGGTCGAGGCCGGTCAGCTCGACGTGCTGCAGCGGCCACGGCGGGTGCTCGACCTCGGCGGCGGCCAGCCGGCCCGCCACTCTGGTGAACAGGCGGTGGCGGGCGGTCAGGAAGTGCGCGAGCTCGTCCTGCTCGTGCTCCCGCAGGACGCCGCCCACCTCCGCCTCGGCGTCGCACCGCACGCCCGGCGTCCCCGGCCACCGCCGGCGGCAGCGGTAGCGGCGGCGCCGCCGGTCGATCCGGACCGACATGTCGGACCAGTGGTAGGGCAGCCCGTAGCCGGAGCGGCCGCCGAGCACGGCCAGCAGCCGTCCCGCGTCCAGCGACAGGAACCAGACGCCGGAACGGCCGCGCGCGTCCCGCACGTACGTGCGGCAGTTGGTCTCCGGGAACGCCGACAACCACGGCACGGCGGGCAGGCCGGGCACCCGTACGTCCTCCATGAGGAACGGCGTCACCCCCACCCACGCCGACCCGTCCATGGTCTCGACGGCGAGCTCGTCCGGCACCAGCTCGCGGACCGCCTCGACGGGGTAGCGCCAGTGCACGAACGTGATATGCGCCCACCGGTGGCACATCACCGGCAGCGCCACGCGCGGCGACGGCGGCGCCTTCACGCGGTGCGGCGGTGCTCGGCGAGGACCCGGCCGTCGCGCCGGATCCGGGCGGCCCGGTAGGGCGGGGCCGGGCAGGTGACGCACGCGCGCGCGGCCGACTCGGCCTCCGCCTGGTCGATCCCCCAGCCGATGGTGTGCCAGCGTTCGCCGGACGCGTCCAGGGCGGTGATCTCGTAGAGCTGTCGCGCCGGACGCGGGGTGCAAGAGGTGTGGCGGTGCTCCATCCAAGTCTCCTCACGACGGGGGCGGAACGCCGCCTGCCCTACCCGGGGCGTTCCACCCCAATCCCCGCCTCCGGAACGCGTGACGGGAAGGACACAGGCAAGAGAACCTGGGGACGAGGACGTGGAGAGGGATCGGTGCACATGCCTGAGTGGCTGGAAGCGGGGACATGGGGGCTGGTCGCCGGAGGCGCGCTGGTCCTCGGCGCGGCCGTGGCGATGCTGGTGCGGGTCCCGGCGCGGGTGATCGCCGCCGTCATGGCCTTCGGCGCCGGGGTGCTGATCTCGGCGCTCTCCTTCGAGCTGCTGGACGAGGCCGAACGGTCGGGCGGCCTGCTGCCCACCGCCGTCGGCTTCCTGGCCGGAGCCTGCGCGTACGTGGCGGCCAACGCGATCCTGGCGCGGCACGGCGCCCGCCACCGCAAGCGCTCCGGCGACCAGCAGCCCAGCGAGGCCGACGCGCAGGGCAGCGGCGCCGCCATCGCCGTCGGCGCGCTGCTCGACGGCATCCCCGAGTCGGTGGTGCTCGGGCTGTCCCTGCTGCACGGCGGCGAGATCGGCCTGGCCGTCGTGGCGGCGGTGTTCGTCTCCAACGTCCCCGAGGGCCTGTCCAGCGCCGCCGGCATGCGACGGGCCGGGCGCAGCCCCGCGTACGTGTTCGGCGTCTGGGGCGGCATCGCGGTGATCAGCGGCGTGGCGGCCCTGGCCGGCTATCTGACCCTCCGGTCGGCCTCCCCCGAGGCGATCGCGCTGATCACGGCGATCGCGGCCGGCGCCATCCTGGCCATGGTGGCCGACACCATGATCCCGGAGGCGTTCGAGCAGGCGCACGTCCTCACCGGGCTGATCACGACCGTGGGCTTCCTGTCCGCCTTCGCCATCGAGCGCCTGGCCTCCTGACGGCGGGCGGAGCTCACGGCGTCCGGGGGCCCGGAGGCAGGTGGACCGTCATGATCATGTCGCAGGCGCCGTCGCCCTCGCCCCGGTAGCCGTGCGGGGCGTCGCCGTCGAAGGTGGCGGTCTGGCCGGCCTCGACGGAGTGCTCGGCGCCGTCGAGGACGAGCGTCATCCGCCCGGAGACGACGCTGAGGGTCTCCACCACCCCGGCCTGATGGGGCTGGCTGGGGTACTCCTCGCCGGGTTCCAGCCGCCAGCGCCAGACCTCGACCGGGGCCGGGCCGGTGGTGGTCAGCATGAGCCGGGCCTGGCCGCCGCGCGGCCCGGTCCACAAGGGGGCCACGGCGTCGGCGGCCACCACGCGCAGGCGGCCCTCCGGCGGCCCCTGCATCAGGTCCGAGACCGGGATGCCCAGGGTGTCGGCCAGCCGGACCAGCGTGGCCAGGTTGGGGTTGCCCTGCGCCTTCTCCAGCGCCACCAGCGCGCCCTTGCTGACCTGGGCCCGCCGGCCCAGCTCCTCCAGGGACAGGCCGGCGCGGGTGCGGGCGGCCTTGACGTTGTGGGCGACCGTGCGCAGGGCGCGGGCCGGCTCGGCCATCTGTTCACCTTCCTCGCGGGACGGACCGGTGCAATGTACTGCGCGGTCGGTCCGTTGTCCTCCAGCGGTCAGTCTAATGTACTCTTTGGTCGTTCCGCTGATGGTCCGGGAGGTGTCGTGATCGCTCTGCTGCTGGCCCTGGGCAGCTCGCTCGCCTACGGCTGCGCCGACTTCCTCGGCGGCCTGGGCGCCCGCAAGGCCCACGTGCTGCGCACCGTGATGGTCGCGGCCCCGGCCAGCCTCATGGTCGAGCTGCTGCTGTGGCCGATGCTCGGCGCGTCGTTCAGCCCCGCCGCGCTGGGCTGGGGCGCGGCCTCGGGCGTCGCCTCGGCGGCCGTGTTCGCCCTGCTCTACCGCACGCTGGCGATCGGCCCGATGAACGTGCTGTCGCCGGTGACCGCGCTGGTCTCGGCCGCGCTGCCCGTCGCCGTGGGGCTGCTCCAAGGCGAGCACCTGTCGGCCGCCGGGCTGGTGGGGCTGCCGCTCGCGCTGGTGGCGGTCGTCCTGGTCAGCGCGGGGCACGGCGCGGGGTCGGCGCGCCCGTCGCGGACGGCGCTGCTGCTGGCGTTCGGCGCCGGGTCGGCGATCGCCCTCCAGCTCGTCTTCCTGCACCAGGCGCCGTCCGACAGCGGGGTGGCGCCGTTGATCGTCGGCCGGGCGGTCTCCTCGGCCGTCACCCTGGCCGCGGCCGGGCTGCTGCGCCGCCGGCTGGGCCCCGAGCGGCCCGCGTACGTGCTGTCGGCCACCGCGGGCGTGCTCGACTCGGTGGCCAACCTGCTGTTCCTGCTCGCGGCCCGCAGCGGCGACCTGGCCGTGGTGGCCGTGGTCACCGCCCTCTACCCGGCCGGCACGGTGCTGCTGGCCCGCGGCGTGCTCGCCGAACGCATCCACCGCGGCCAGCTCGTCGGCCTGGGCACCGCAGCCCTCGCCGTCAGCCTCCTCGCCCTGCCCTGAGCCCTGCGCACGCCAGCAGGCTGCACCCGCGTGCACCTCTGGTCCTCACCGGGCACAAGGCCCCCCTCGCGTAAGCCCGCCGATTCCATCCACACGACTATTCATTGAATGTATAGTCGTGATCATGTCAACCGGTCACGTGCTGCTCGGCTTCCTCGTCGAGCGGCCGAAGCACGGCTACGAGCTCAAGAAAGAGCATGATCACCGTCTCGCCGGCGCCAAGCCCCTGGCGTACGGGCAGGTCTACGCCACGCTGCAACGCCTGGAACGCGACGGACTGGCGGAGGTGGCCGAGACGCAGCAGGAGGGCGGTCCCGAGCGCACCCTGTTCGCGATCACCGATGCCGGCCGGGCGGAGCTGGAGCGGTGGCTGAACGCCGTCGAGCCGTCGGCGCCGTACGTCGCCAGTCCCCTGTTCGCCCGGGTCGCCGTCGCGGGGAAGGCCGCCGACGGCTACCTCCTGCGGCAACGCGAGGCCCACCTGGCCCGCATGCGGGAGCTGACCGCCGAGAAGGCGACCGGCTCGCCCGCGCAGGTGCTGGCGGCCGACTACGCGCTCCAGCACCTCGACGCCGACCTGCGCTGGATCGAGACCGCGCTCGCGCGGATGAAGGAGGACATCGATGCTTGAGGCCAGGGGCCTGGGCAAGTCGTTCGGCGGCACCAGGGCGCTGAACGGCGTCTCGGTCGCTATCGCAGAGGGCGAGATCGTCGCGGTCACCGGTCCGAGCGGCGCGGGCAAGTCGACCTTGCTGCACTGCCTGGCCGGGGTCGTCCGGCCGGAGTCCGGCGAGGTCGTCCTCGACGGCAGGCGCATCGACACGCTGCCCGAGGACGACCTGACCCGGCTGCGACGCGAGAGTTTCGGGATCGTCTTCCAGTCCGGCGAGCTGGTGCCCGAGCTGACCGCGGCGGAGAACGTCGCGCTGCCGCTGCTGTTCAACCGGCACGGCCGGCAGGAGGCGACGACCGCCGCGGCCGAGTGGCTGGCCCGGCTGGAGGTGGCCGACTGCGCCGGGCGGCGCACCGGCGAGCTGTCCGGCGGGCAACGGCAGCGGGTCGCCATCGCGCGGGCGCTGGTGACCGGCCCGCGTGTGGTGTTCGCCGACGAGCCCACCGGAGCCCTGGACACGCTCGGCGGCGAGCAGGTGATGGGCGCGCTGCTCGGCGCGGCCCGCGCCGGCCGGGCGGCCGTCGTCCTGGTCACCCACGACAACCGGGTGGCCGCCTACGCCGACCGCGAGATCCCGCTGCGCGACGGCGCCGTCCTGGTGGGGGCGGAACGATGATCACCGTGCTCCGCATGCTGCACAGGGGACGCTCGCGGGCCGAACGCGTGCGCGCCCGGCTGGTCGCCGCCGGGGCGGCGGTGGCCACGTTCCTGGTCTGCACGGCCGTCGGCATGGCCGACTTCCAGGACGAGGACGGCTCGCTGACCGGGCTCGGCCTGGCCCTGCTGGCCGTGCCGGTCGCCGGCCTGGTCCACCAGGCCAACCGGCTGGCCTCGGCCACCAGGGAACGGCGGCTGGCCGCCCTGCGGCTGGCGGGCGCGACGCCGGGCGACGTACGGCGGCTGGGCGCGCTGGAGGGCGGCCTGCTGGCGCTGGCCGGTTCGCTGACCGGCGGCGCGCTCTACCTCGTCACCCACCTCGGCGGGCCGCTGCCGCAGATCCCCGTGGTCGTCGCCCTGGTGACGCTCGGCGGTGTCCTGTCGGGGGCCCGCGCCGGCCGGCACGTCGTCACCTCGCCGCTGGGCGTGACCCGCCGCACCCGCGTGCGGGGGCCGCGGGCGCTGGACCTGGTCCTGTTCGCGGCGGGCGTGGGCCTGCTCGTCCTCGGGCTGTCGGTCAAGGGCCGCTTCCCCGTGGTCGGCAAGTACGGGACGGTGACCGCCATGGCGGCCGGGCTGGTCCTGCTGCTGATCGGCGCGACCCTGGCCACGACCTGGCTGATCAGGGCGTACGCCCGCCGGGCCGGCCGGCGGGCCCGGTCTCCGGAGACGCTGCTGGCCGCGCGGCTGGTCGAGGCGGACCCCCGGGCGTGGGCCAGGGCCCTGTCCGTGGTGAGCCTGACGGTCTTCTTCGGCGCGGGGGCCGGGGCCCAGCAGGCCTCCGTCGGCTACTCCCAGGGCCACGCCCTGGTGGACGTCGCGCTCCTGCTGGCCCTGACGACCTCGTCGATCGCGCTGGTGGTGCACCAGGCGGAGGAGCTGATCGACCATCGCCGCTCGTTCGCCGCGCTGGCCGCCGCCGGCGTGCCGGAGCGGGCGCTGGGCGGGGTGCTCGTGCGGCAGGCGGTCGTCGCGGCGCTGCCGGTCTGCGTGGTGGCGGCCGTCTCGGGGGTCGCCGTGGTGATCCTCACCCTGGTGAGCGTCTACCGCGTCGAGTCGCTGCCGTGGGCGCTGACCAGGGCCGTCCTCATGGCGGGCGTCGGGGTGCTGGCCGCCGTGCTCGTCGCCCTGGCGGCCCGCCCCCTGCTACGGGGCGCGCTGCGGTCCGGCGCACGGACGTGACCGGCGCCCGCTGACACCGCGCACCCCCGCGCACCCCGGCCCTCTACCGGTGAGCCGCCTCCTCCGGGCGGGCGGTGACCGGCTGCCTGAGCAGTGTCTTCGGGTCGGGGTCGGTGAACTCGGTCAGGTAGATCTCGTGGTGCAGCCCGTTGGGCACCAGCCCGTGCTCGGCCATGAACGCCTCCATCACCTCCAGCGACCTCTTCTCCTCGCTGTAGGGCCCCTCGTGCAGCAGCTCCACGCACTCGCCCTCGGTGAAGGTGACGACCTGGACCCGGTCGACGGCGGCCCCCGACGGGCGGGCCCGCTCACGCGCCGCCTCGGCCGCGCCCGGCTCGGGCATCCCGGGCAACGGCAGCAGCAGGTGCCACCGCCACTGGTCGCGAGGGGTCTCCAGCGGCGGCAGCGACGTGTCCTCCACCCACCACCGCCCCTCCAGCGGCCCGGCGGCGCCGCCCATCGCGGCGGCCACGGCGTACAGGGCGCCGATGGCCGACAGGTGTTCGGGGCCGCCGGGCTCTCCCATGCCCGTGACGTTGAGACAGGTGACGGGATGGCAATGGACCAGTCGCGGGGTCATGGATCCTCCGGGTAGATCTGGGTGGAATCCCCCATAGCGTGGGGTCTCCCCGTGGGGGAGAGTCCAATCAGCGTCATCCTCACCGACGCCGTCCACGCCTTCCGAGCGGTCTCCAGCAGCACAGATCCGGAGGATGTCCCATGACCACGCCGACCCCTCCCGCCGCGCTCCCCGGCTCCGGCCTGCACACGGCCGAAATCCTGGTCGCCGCCTACGCCGCGCTCAGCCTGCTGACCGTCGCGGCGATCGCCGTCCTGTCCGCCGTCGCGCCGTCGCTGGTCACCCCCGAGGCATGGGGGCGCGGCGTCATCGTGGCGGCGACGTCCGTCCTGACGTTCGTGTTCGCCCGGCGGGCCCAGCGGGGCGGCGACCGGGCGCTGCTGCGCCTGCGCATCGTGCTCGTCGTGATCCTGGTCGCGGTGGTGGGGGTGCTGCTGTTCCTGCCGTTGCCGGTCTGGATGGTCGCCGAGCAGGGCGTCTGCGGGGTGCTGCTGCTCTGCGCGGCGGTGCTCGCCTTCCGCTTCCGCGCCGCTCCGCCCGCCGCCCCGCCCGCCGGCTGACCCGCGCGGCGGGGCCCCTCCCTGGGGGTGTCCCGCACTCCGCTCTCTTATACACCGCGTATATACTCTCGGAGTACATTGCGGTGCATGATCAAGCACCTCAGAACGAACCGGGCCGGCGGGACCGCGGCCGTCGCCGGGCTCGCCGTCGTCCTGGCCGCCGGGCTGGTGCACGGCTCGCCGGCGGCGGCGTCCGTGGCGCCGGCTGCGTCGGCCGCGTCGGCATCGGCGGCGCCCGCGCCCGCGACGTACCTGCCTGCCCCCACCGGCTCCCGGCCGGTCGGCACCACGTCCCTGTACCTGAAGGACACCTCGCGCCCCGACCCGTGGGTCCCCTCGGTCAAGGCGCGCGAGCTCATGGTCTCCCTCTGGTACCCGG
Organism: Nonomuraea sp. NPDC049637; assembly: GCF_040675235.1. Lineage (NCBI taxonomy): Bacteria > Bacillati > Actinomycetota > Actinomycetes > Streptosporangiales > Streptosporangiaceae > Nonomuraea > Nonomuraea sp. NPDC049637. The sequence goes on along the minus strand of NZ_JBFAOM010000028.1, from coordinate 99,516 downwards.
CCAGGTCGCCGGGCCGCCGGCGTGCCCCGTACATGACGGCCAAGGCGTCGGAGCTGCTGCTCAAGGACGGCGGGATCACCCACCTCCCGGCCGACACCCTGAGCAGGACCCGGACCAACGCCTTCACCGACGCCCGCCCCGCCGGACGCCCCCGCAGCCTCCCCCTCGTCGTCCTGTCCCCCGGGCACAGCAAGCCCCGCACCGAGCTCACGGCCCTGGCCGAGGAGCTGGCGAGCCACGGGTACGTGGTGGCCGCCGTCGACCACACCTACGAGAACGTCGCCACCTCCTTCCCGGACGGCCGGGTCACCACCTGCGTCACCTGCGAGATCGACGACAAGGGCCCGGCCTGGTGGGCGAAGCTGGAGCAGAGCCGGGCGGCCGACGTGTCCTTCGTGCTCGACCGGCTCACCGGCGCGCACGCGTCGTGGAAGGGGTCCCGCCTGATCGACCCGTCCAGGATCGCCATGGCCGGGCACTCGGCGGGCGGCGCCGCCACCGTCGCGTCGATCGCGGCCGACACCCGGCTGCGCGCCGGCATCGACCTCGACGGCAGCGTGGAGACGACGCTCCCGGAGGCCGGGACGTCCCGGCCGTTCCTGTTCCTGGGCAAGCCCGCCACGTACACGCCGGGCAAGGGCGATCCGGCCGCCACGTGGGAGCGCGTCTGGGCGCGGCTGACCGGATGGAAGCGCTGGCTGCTGCTGACGGGGGCCGCGCACACGTCCTTTACCGACCTGGGCGTCCTGATGGACCAGCTCGGCATCGAGGACGGCGCCACCGTGCCGGGTGCCCGCGCGCTCGACGTCACCCGCGCCTACGTCACCGCCTTCTTCGACCGGCACCTGCGCGGGCAGCCCCGGCCCCTGCTGGACGAGCCGTCGGCCGACGTCCCCGAGGTGAAGTTCTGCAGTCCTGAGGCCAGGACCTGCGAGTGAGCCGGGGCCCTCTGTACGCGGGGCCGGCCCGGCGGGCATGATGAACAACCATCGGTCCGTCTCCTTGGAGCGTCCATGGATCGTCTGTTCGTGCGGCTGGCCCTCTACGTGGTCAGGTTCGCCGGGGCCGTCGCGGGGGTGTGGGGGGTCGCCTACGCCGTCAACGGCGCCACGCAGGCCGGCGGGGAGATCGTCGTCCGCGTCGTCCCCCGCCTGGAGGACGCCGACCGGCTCGGGCTGAGCGGGGTGAAGCTGCCCCGCGGCCTCTCCCTGGGAGACGGGGAGCTGCCGCTGCGGGTCTGGGACTCGACGGTGGCCGAGCAGGTGCTCTTCCGGGCGGACGTGCTGGTGGGCGGGCTGTGCGCGCTCGTCGCCGCGTTCCTGGTCGGGGGGCTGCTGACGTCGGTGTTCGAGGGCGAGCCGTACCGCCGCGGCAACGCGGCGCGGGTCGCCTGGCTCGCCGTGCTCGCGCTCGTCTCGGGAGCGGCCCAGGCGGTGCCCGCGCTCGCGGTGGCCGCGGTGCTCGACCGTGCCGGGGCGGGCGGGACGTTCGGGCCGCCGTCCGGGTTGTCGTGGTTGCCGTTCACGGGCGCGGCGCTGCTGGCGGCGCTGGCGTTGGCACTGCGGGCCGGACGCCGGGCCCGCGCCGACGTCGCACCTGTCACATAGTGTCGCGATCATGACGATTGAACTGCGTGCCGTCCGGGAGGACGACCTGGCGTTCCTGACCCGGCTGATCGGCGACCCGGACAGCAGCGGCGAGTACCAGTGGTACGGCTGGCAGGACCCCCACCGCCTGCGCCGCCTCTGGGACGACAACGGCATGCTCGGCGACGACGGCGGCATGCTCGTGATCGCCTCCGGCGAGGAGCGGGCGGGCCTCGTGTCGTGGCGCAGACAACTCACCTCACGGGTGTCGTACTGCTGGGAGATGGGCCTGATCGTGGCGCCCGGCTTCCGCGGCAAGGGGCACGGGACGCGGGCGCAGCGGCTGCTGGCGCGCTACCTGTTCGACCACTCGCCGGTCAACCGGGTGCAGGCGACCACCGAGCTCGGCAACGTGGCCGAGCAGCGGGCCCTGGAGAAGGCCGGTTTCACCCGGGAGGGCGTGCTGCGCGGCGGCGGCTTCCGCGCCGGCGAGTGGCGGGACGGCGTGATGTACGGCATCGTCCGCGCGGACCTGGACGGGACCCGGGAACCTCCGGGCGCCTGACCGGCGGCGGCGCGGCCCGCGGCGGAGATCAACACGGGCTCAACGGATCCTCAACACCGGCCCCCCTAGGTTGCGATCACACGATTCCGCACCAAGGGGGAGCACATGCGTGACCTTCGAGCCCTGGCGGTCGCCGCGGTGGTGGCCGGCGGCCTCCTGACCGTCGCCCCGCCCGCCGGCGCCGCCGCGCAGGACGCCCGGCAGGCGTCGCGGACGCAGGCCGCCGGGCCGATCAACTACTCGTGCGGCGCGCGGCTGCGGGTGAGCCGGGACGTGCCCAGGAACACCTGGCACCGCATGGCGAAGGCCAAGGGCCGCCGCGGCATGGTCTACCTGTACGAGGCCGGCGGCGTCTACCGCGGCCGGGACGTGTGGTGGGCATGGGGCACCAGCCTGCGCTCCGGCGACCGGATCTCCATCGACTGGACCGACGACGGGGGCCGCACCTACCACGCCTGCCACGCGGTCGTCAGGGGCGGCGGACGCCGCAGCGTCACGTCGTACGCGGTGGACGCCCCGAACGGCCGCAAGTTCCGGGCGTGCGTGAAGGCCGCGGGCAAGTGGTCGTGCACCCGCGGCTGGTGGGAGATCCGGTATTCCTGACCGGCCGGCGCACCGGGCAGGGGCGTGCGAGCTGCGGCGATACGACCCCGGCTGCTTGACATACCGGACAACCGGCACATAGTGTCCCGTCAATCGGCAGGCACAGACGAAGAGATCCCTGTCAGTGGTCTTCGTCTGTGCCTTTGTCGTACCCGGACCGCTGGCAAGGGATCACACCCCCCTGAAAGGCGGCTGGGCATGAGCGACGCCCCCGTGCAGAACACCTCGGTCACGCTGATCCGCAACGCCGGAGACGCGGCCGACGCCATCAACACCCTGACGAGGCTGGCCGGCCGGGCCAACTGGATCTGGTTCCTCGCCCTGGCGGGCCTGTTCCTGGACGCCTACTCCAACGCGGCCCTGGGCGCCGGCCTGTCCCCCATGGTCAAGCAGCTGGGCCTGTCGCCGGGCCAGGTGGGCGTGCTCACCGCCATGGCGCCGGCCATCGCCATCGTCTCCAACCCGTTCGGCGGCTGGCTGGCCGCCCGGATCGGCCGGGTCAAGCCGCTGCTGCTGACCAAGGTGGTGTTCGCGCTCGGCGCGCTGCTGACCGCGGCCGGCTCCGACTTCCAGACCGTCTTCGCCGGCCGCGGCCTGGTCGGCATCGCGTACGGCATCGACTTCGCGGTGGCCATGGCGCTGCTGGCCGAGTACACGCCGTCCGCGCTCAAGGGCAGGCTCAACTTCTGGCAAGGCGTCTGGTACACCGCCACCACCACGAACCTGCTGCTCACGCTGGTGTTCTACCGTTTCGACGTGGGCGCGGACATCTGGCGCTGGTCGGTGGGCTCCTCGGCCGTCTTCGCCGTCGTGCTGCTGGTCCTGCAACTCACGTTCCTGGTGGAGAGCCCGACGTGGCTGGCCGCCAAGGGACGGCTGCGCGAGTCCGCCGCGGCCCTGCGCCGCATGTACGGCTTCGCCGTCCAGGAGGACGCCGGGCGGGACGGCGTCGCGGCCGAGCAGGGCCGGCAGGTGGGGTTCGGTGACGCGGGCGTGCTGTTCCGCCGGCCGTACCTGCCGCGCACGGTGTTGTCCACGGTCATCTCGCTCACCCAGGCCATGCAGTACTTCGCGGTCGGCTGGTACCTGCCGGTGATCAGCCTGGAGCTGTTCGGCAAGGAGTTCGAGAAGGCCACGATCGGGTCGATGGCGTTCAACGCGGTCGGCATCGTCGGCGGCTGCCTGGCGGCCTACACCGGCCGCCGCCTCGGCCTGCGGGTCAGCTCGATGGCCGGGTACGCGGTGGTGTTCGTGGCGCTGCTGGTGATGGGCGCGACGTTCAAGGAACTGCCGGTCGCGCTGGCCGCGCTGCTGCCCGTGCTGTTCATCTTCTTCCACTCCGCCGGGCCCGGCCCGAACGGCAAGTCGATCGCCGCGCTGTCCTACCGCAGCGACATCCGCACCCTGGGCACCGGCGTGACCGGCATGCTAGGCAGCCTCGGCTCGGTCGCCGGCCTGTACCTGTTCCCGCAGTTGCAGGCGGGCATCGGGGTCGGCGCCAGCCTCATGGTGCTCTCGGTGGTGCCGCTGGCCGGCCTGGTCACCTGCCTGCTGATCAAGTGGGACCCCACCCGCGTGGCGGTCAACCTGGAGGAGGAGGAGATCGCGCTGCGGAACAGGGACGAGCGCCGATGACCGGCCGTACCCGGCGCGGGATCCTCAGCGTCGACGAGGGCACCACGGGCACGCGCGCCGCGGTCGTCCTGGACGACGGCTCGGCGGCCCCGCCCGCCTACCGGCCCATCTCGGTCCACTCCCCCGACCACCTGCGGGTCGAGCAGGACGCCATGGAGATCTGGGCGAAGACCGCCGAGGTCTGCGCGCAGGCCCTGGAGTGGGCGCGGGCGCACGACGTCGAGGTCACCGGCGTGTCGATCGCCACCCAGCGCGCCACCGTGCTGCTGTGGGACACCGTCACCGGCGAGCCGCTCACCCCCGCCGTGGTCTGGCAGGACCGCCGCTACGCCGCCCGGCTGCGCGAATGGGAGCCCGGCTGGGACGCCCGCCTGGTCGAGCACACCGGCCGGCCGGTCGGCTCGCGCGCCCCGCTGCTGTGGGCCGCCGACGTGCTGCACGACGACCCGGCCGTGCGCCGGGCGCACGAGGCGGGACGGGTGGCGTTCGGGTCGGTCGACACCTGGCTGGTGTGGCGGCTCACCGGCGGCGCGCGGCACGTCATGTCCGCCACCAACGCGGTCGCCGCCGGCGCCTACGACCTGCGCACCGGCGACTGGTACGAGCCGTGGCGGGACTTCCTCGGCTGCCCCCGCGACGTACTGCCGCAGATCCTGGACGAGGACGGCGACTACGGCCACACCGACCCGGACGTGCTCGGCGTGCGGCTGCCGGTGTTGTCGGTGATGGGCGACCAGCACGCCGCGATGATCGCGCTCGGCGCGCACCGGCCGGGCCAGGCGATGTGCGTGCACGGCACGGGAACGTTCCTGGACGCCGTGGCCGGCGACCGGCCGCCCGCGCATCGCCGGGCGGTGCCGGGGGTGCTGACGCTGGTCGGCTGGCGTTCGCGCGGCGCGGCGGTGTTCAGCCTGGAGGGCTACGCCGCCACGACCGGCTCGGCGGTGCGCTGGTTGTGCGAGGAGATCGGGCTGTTCGACTCGCCCGCCCAGCTGACCGCGCTGGCCCGCGAGCATCCCGGGCCGAGCCGGGTGCGTTTCCTGCCCGCGCTGGCCGGGATACGCACCCCGGTCTGGTCACCCGAGGCCAGCGGCGTCCTGACCGGGCTCAGCCTGTCCACCACCCGGGCCGAGCTGGCCCGGGGCGTCCTGGAGGGCATCGCGCACTCGGTGTGCGACCTGCTGGACGGGGTGGAGCAGGCGCTCGGCGCGCCGGTCACCGATCTGTTCTGCGGCGGCGGCCTGGCCAGCAGCGACGTGCTGATGGCGAGCCAGGCCGACCTCGTCGGACGGCCGGTCCGCCGCGCCCGCGCCAACGAGACGGCCAGCCTGCGCGGCGCCGCCTACCTCGGGGGCGTGCGCGCGGGGCTCTGGCCCGACCTGCCCGCCGCCCTCGCCGGGCTCGGCGACGTCCCCGTCTTCGAGCCCACGTTGCCCGACGCCGCCCGCGAGGAGGCCCGCGCCGCCTGGCGTGACCTGCTCACCCGGCACATCTCGTACCAACAGGAGGAATCCCCCTCGTGATCCGGCTTCCAGAACGCAAGCCCAGATCGGAGACCAGGAGCGCCATCCGGCGCACCCCGCTGCGGCTGGACCGTCAGGCGCAGATCGAGCGGCTGGCCGCGCAGCCGGTGGACGTGCTCGTCGTCGGCGGCGGCGTGACCGGCTGCTACGCCGCGCTGGACGCCGCCACCCGCGGCCTGCGCGTGGCGCTGGTGGAACGCGACGACTTCGCCTCGGGCACCTCCTCCAAGTCCTCCAAGATGGTCCACGGCGGCCTGCGCTACATCGAGCAGGGCAACCTGCCGCTGGTGCGCCGCTCGCTGCTGGAGCGCCAGCGCTTCCGCCGCAACGCCCCCCACCTGGTGCGGCGGCTGCCGTTCGTGCTGCCGATCCTCGCCGAGGACGGCGTCTTCGACGCCCGCATCGCCAAGGCCTTCGAGGGCCTGCTGTGGACCTACGACCTGGCGGGCGGCTGGCGCATCGGCCGGCTGCACCAGCGGCTCAGCGTGGCCGAGGTGCTGGCCAGGGCGCCGCGGCTGCGCGCCGACCGGCTCAAGGGCGGCCTGCTCTACTACGACAGCCGCACCGACGACGCCCGCCTGACCCTGACCATCGCCAGGACCGCCGCCCACTTCGGCGCCACCGTGCTGAACGGCGCCACCTGCCGCGAGCTGGTCAAGGAGGGCGGCCGGGTGCGCGGCGCCCGCGTCGAGGTGGACGGCCGCACGGTCGAGGTGCGCGCCGGGGTCGTCGTCAACGCCACCGGCGTGTGGACCGACACCCTGGACGCGCTGTCGAACCCGGCGCACCGGCCGCGGGTGCGTCCGGCCAAGGGCGTGCACATCGTGGTGCCGTGGACGCGGCTGCCGGTGGACGGCACCGTGACCGTCCCGGTGCCCGGCCGGGCCCGCCGCGCCACCTGCACCCGCTGGGGCGACGTGGTCGTGGTCGGCACCACCGACACCGACTACGACGGCTCGCCGGACGAGGTGCTGTGCACCCGCGAGGAGATGCAGTACCTGCTCGACGGCGCCAACACCGCCTTCGACGCCGACCTCACCCCGGACGACGTGATCGGCTCGATCGCCGGCCTGCGCCCGCTGGTCGGCGAGAAGGAGGGCGCCACGCTCGACATGAGCCGCGACCACCGGATCATCACCGACGGCTTCGGCCTGGTCACGGTCACCGGCGGCAAGCTGACCACCAGCAGGCACATGGGCGAGCTGGCCGTGGACGAGGCGCTGAAGGTGCTCGGCCGCAGGGCCCGCTGCCGCACCGCGCGGCTGCCGCTGCTCGGCGGCGCGGGCTACGACGCCGAGGCGACCACCGCGACCGGCGGGCTCGGCGCCCACCTGGGCGAGCGGTACGGCACCGAGGCCCGGTTCGTCGCCGAGCTGATCACCGAGGACCCGTCGCTGGCCGAACCGGTCGTCGAGGGCAGCGAGTACCTGCGGGCCGAGGTGGTCTACGCGGCCCGCTGCGAGCTGGCCAGGAACGTGGACGACGTGTTGTCGCGGCGCACCCGGATGCGGGTCTTCGCCCGCGACCTGTCGGTCGAGGCGGCCCCCGAGGTGGGCCGGCTGCTCCAGCGCGAGCTCGGCCTCTCCGACGACGAGGTGGCCCGGCAGGTCGAGGACTACGTGCGCGGCGTGGACCGCGAGAAGAGCGTTCTGATGGAGGGACTTTCATGATCAGCAGGCAGACCGTCACGCACCCGTTCAACCGCGGCGACTACGTCGTGGGCGCGCCCACGCCGCCGCGCTGGGCCGCCGACTGCCCGCCGGGCAAGGGCCCGGCCAGCCTGCAGGGCCAGGTCGTGCCGGTCCCCGAGAGCGTGGTGGCGCAGCTGCGCGCGCTCGGCGCCGCCGTGCACACCGACCGGGACGAAGTGGTCCTGCGCACCCGCGACTGGTGGGCGGGCACCTCCATCGGCGAGACCGACGGCCGCCCGGCCACGCCGGAGGCGGTCGTCGTCGAGGTGGACGACGAGCAGCAGGTGGCCGCCGTGGTGCGGATCTGCCACGAGCACCGCATCCCGCTGACCGTCTCGGCCGGCCGCAGCAACGTGCTGGGCGCCGCGCTGCCCGTGCACGGCGGCGTCGTGCTGGACGTGTGCCGGCTCAACCGCATCCTGTCCTTCGACGCCGAATCCATGATCGTCGAGGTGCAGGCGGGCATGTTCGGCGACCTGTTCGAGAAGGAGCTGCAGGAGACGCACGGCGCCACCACCGGCCACTGGCCGTCGGCGTTCGCCATCTCCACCGTCGGCGGCTGGGCCGCCTGCCGCGGCGCGGGCCAGCTCTCCACCCGCTACGGCAAGATCGAGGACATGGTGGTCGGGCTGGACGTGGTGCTGCCCGACGGCACCACCGCCAGCTACGGCACCTACCCGCGCGCCGCGGTGGGCCCCGACCTGCGGCAGCTGTTCATCGGCTCGGAGGGCACGCTCGGCGTCATCACCCGGCTGCGGCTGCGTACGCACCGGCTGCCCGACTACACGGTGGGCATCGCCTACGGCTTCGACACCTTCGCCGCCGGGCTCGACGCGTGCCGGGAGATCCTGCAGCGCGGCGCCACCCCGGCCGCGCTGCGCCTGTACGACGCGCACGAGAGCGGCACCCACTTCGGCGAGCCCGGCACCAACCTGCTGCTGGTCGCCGACGAGGGCGACCCGGTGCTGGTCGACGCCGTCATGAAGATCGCCGACGAGGTCTGCGCCGAACGCGCGTCGGTCAAGCTGGACGGCGAGGCCGTCTTCGCCCGCTGGCTGGACGAGCGGATGATCGTCGGCAAGGCCGCCGACGGCTTCGTCCGGGGGCCGGGCTTCGTCTCCGACACCTGCGAGATCGCCGGGCCGTGGGCCGCGCTGCCCGCCCTGTACGACGAGGTCGTGGCCGCCATCGAGGCCGTCCCCGGCACGCTGCGCGCCTCGGCCCACCAGTCGCACGCCTACACCGACGGCGCCTGCCTGTACTTCTCGCTGCGCGGCGACGTCGAGCGCGACCAGCGGCGCACCTGGTACCGGGCCGCCTGGGACGCCGCCGCCGAGGTGCTCGTCAGGCACGGCGCGGCGATCAGCCACCACCACGGCGTCGGCCTGCTGCGCTCGCCGTACATGCGGGACGCGCTGGGCAGCGGCTACCCCACGCTCGTGGCGGTCAAGCAGGCGCTGGACCCGCGGGGCATCATGAACCCCGGCAAGCTGGGGCTGCCCGCGCCCTTCGAAAACACGGCGCACTAAGGTGGATGCGGTGAACTCTCGACACAAGGCCCCGCTGGATCAGCGTCTGCTCGCCGCGCTGGCCGAGCATCCCGTCGCCGCGTCGCTGGTGGGGGTGGAGATGGTCGAGCGGTTCACCTCCTCCCCCACGCCGATCGGCATCCTGGCCTCGATCCCGCTCGGCGACCTGGCGGCCACGGTCCAGCGCACGGTGGACGCCCGGAAGATCGGGTTCGTCAACATCGACTCCACCCCCGGCCTGGGGCACGATCCCGGGGCGCTGGCGTACCTGCAGGGCATCGGCGCGGTCGGGGTCGTCTCCACGCGGCAGGCGATGATCGAGCGGGCCACCGGGCTCGGGCTGCTGACCATGCAGAAGGTGTTCGTCACCGACCGGTCGAACCTGCGGCGCAGCCTGCAGTCCATCACCCGGTCGCGGCCCGACCTGGTGCAGCTCATGCCGGCCATGGTGTTGCGGCACGTCGAGCGGCAGGTGCGGGCGGTCGGCGTGCCGTGCCTGGCCGCGGGGTTCGTGCAGAGCGCGGACGACGTGGTGGAGGCGCTGCGGCACGGGGCCGTCGGCGTGTGCACCTCCGACGAGGAGCTGTGGGGGCTGCGCCGCTCGGCCCTGCGCGCCTCCTGATCCGTCTTCATCCGGAAGGACCTTGCGATGACGCCTGCCCGCGTGCGGGAGACCGCCGCCCCTGCGGCCCCCGTCCGGCGCGCCGGGAGGCGGTGGCCGGTGGCGCCCGGGGTGTTCGTCGTCCTGTGGAGCAGCGCGTTCATCGCGGGCATCCCGGGGGTCAGGGCGGCGCCGCCGTTGTTGCTGATGTTCGGCAGGTTCGCCGTCGCCGGGGTGCTGCTGGGGGCGTACGCGCTGGTCAGGCGGGTGCCGTGGCCCCGGGGGCGGGATCTGGCGCACGTGGCCGTGGCCGGGCTGCTGATCCAGGCCGTGCAGTTCGGCGCCTTCTACAGCGCGCTCGGCGAAGGGCTGCCGGCCGCGGTCGTGTCCCTCGTGCAGGGGCTCAACCCGGTGGTCATCCTGCTGGTCGGCCGGGTGCTGGGCGAGCGGGTCGGCGCCGGGCAGTGGGCCGGGTTCGCGCTCGGCCTGGCGGGAGTGGTCCTGGCGGTGGCCGACCGGATCAGCCTGTCCGCCTCCGGGGTGGCGCTGTGCCTGCTCGGGCTGGCCGGGCTCAGCGCGGGCACCCTCTACCAGCAGCGCTACGCCCCCCGCATGGACGCGCTGAGCGGCACCGCGGTGCAGCTGCTGGTCAGCGCCCCCGCCGCCGGGCTGGCCTGCCTGGCGCTCGGCCCGGTCCGGGTGTCGGACTGGACGGCGTTCGGGCTGTCGGTCGGCTGGATGGCGCTGGTCAACTCCATCGCGGCGTTCATCCTGCTCAACCGGATGTTGCTGCGCTCCCCCGCCAGCCGGGTGAGCACGGTGTTCTTCCTGACCCCGGCCGTGACCGCCGTCCTGGCCTGGTCGCTGGCCGGGCAGCCGCTGCCCCCGCTCGCCGTGGCCGGGCTCGTCCTGGGCGGCTGCGGGGTGCTGCTGGCCAACCTCTCGACACGAAGAAGGGCGAACTGATGCGCATTCGCGGCGCGGTCCTGGAGGAGATCGGCCGGTCCCGGCCCTACGCGCGGTCGCGGCCGCTGACGGTCTGCGACCTCGAACTCGATCCGCCGGGGCCGGGCGAGCTGCTGGTGCGGGTGGAGGTGGCCGGCGTGTGCCACTCCGACCTGTCGGTGGTGGACGGCAACCGGGTGCGTCCCGTGCCCATGCTGCTCGGCCACGAGGCGGCGGGCGTGGTGGAGCGGACCGGCCCCGGCGTCGACGACCTCGCCCCCGGGCGGCGCGTCGTGATGACCTTCCTGCCCAGGTGCGGCGGCTGCGCCGGCTGCGCCACCGAGGGCGTGACGCCCTGTGTGCCGGGCAGCGCCGCCAACAACGACGGCACCCTGCTGAGCGGCGCGGTCCGCCAGCACAGGGACGGCGCCCCGGTGCTGCACCACCTCGGGGTGTCGGCCTTCGCCACGCACGTGGTGGTCGACCGGCGCTCGGTCGTCCCGGTCGATCCCGACGTGCCGGCCGAGGTCGCCGCCCTGCTCGGCTGCGCCGTGCTGACCGGCGGCGGCGCCGTGCTCAACGCCGGCCGGCCGCGCCCCGGGCAGACGGTCACGGTCGTCGGGCTGGGCGGCGTCGGCATGGCGGCGCTGCTCACCGCGCTGGCCCTCGACGACGTCCGGGTGATCGGCGTGGACGCCAACCCGGCCAAGCTCGCCACCGCCCGCGAGCTGGGCGCGCACGAGGTGTACGGCCCGGACGACCTGCCCAGCCAGGCGGACGTCGTGGTGGAGGCGGCGGGCAGCGCGCGGGCGTTCGAGACCGCGGTGACCGCGACGGCCCCCGGCGGCCGCACCGTCAGCGTGGGCCTGCCCGCGCCCGGCGCCCGCGCCTCGATCTCGCCGCTCGCCCTGGTGGCCGGCGGGCGCAGCATCATCGGCAGCTACCTGGGCTCGGCGCTGCCCGCCCGCGACATCCCGGTGTTCGCGCGGATGTGGCGCGAGGGCCGGCTGCCGGTGGAGCGGCTGGTCTCGGCCCGGATCGGCCTGGCGGCCGTCAACGAGGCGATGGACCAGCTCGCCGACGGCGCCGCCCTGCGCCAGCTGATCGTCTTCGACGGCTGACCGCCGGGGCGTGCCCCCATCCGCCGGGGCCGCGCAGCAGCTCCTTCGACCGGGCCACGGCACGGCCGCGCACGCCGACGATGCGTCCGTCCTTGACCGCGATGTCCATCGCGTCGCCGTTGGAGTGCAGGACGGACGCCGACTGGGCCCACGACTCGACGTCCTGCTCGGTCAGTCCCTCCTCCAGGCAGGCGTCCACCCGGACCGGCCAGCTCTCGGCGCTGCCGTCCTCGCGCGGCCCGTACGGCGTGCGCGAACCCCACGGATCGGCGATGCGGTCAGACATTCCGGCGGCTCCTTCCGGGGCGGGAGATCCGCACCGCATACCCGCGCCTGGCCGTCCCATGCCTGCGCACCGTGGCGCGGCCGTCGAAAACGGGATGCGGCCGGCCCGCGTCCGGGGTGAGGATGGCCGCGCACGGCCGTCGGAGCCGTCCCCCGGACGAGGAGCATGCCATGAGCGCCGCCGGAACCGCTCATCCGCAGGTCACCGTGCGTACGGGCCGGCTGCGCGGCCGGATCGAGGGCGGCGTGGCCGTCTTCCGCGGCGTGCCCTACGCACGCCCGCCGGTGGGCGCGCTGCGGCTGGCCGCCCCGGCGCCGCCCGAGGCGTGGGACGGCGTGCGCGAGGCCGCCGCGTTCGGCCCGCCGCCGCCGCAGTCCAGGCTGCTGGGCGCCCCCGGCGGCGCCGGCCCGGACGGGAACTGGCTGACGGCCAACGTGTGGACCCCCGACCTGGGCGCGGCCCGGCTGCCGGTGATGGTGTGGATCCACGGCGGCGGCTACATGTACGGCTGGTCCGGCGACCCGCTCTTCGACGGCGGCGTGCTCGCCCGGGACGGCGTCGTCGTGGTCACCGTCAACTACCGGGTCTCCGCCGAGGGCTTCGGGCACTTCCGCGGCGCGCCCGCCAACCGCGGCCTGCTGGACCAGGTGGCCGCCCTGCGCTGGGTGCGCGAGAACGCGGCGGCCTTCGGCGGCGACCCCGACCGGGTCACCGTCTTCGGCGAGTCCGCCGGAGCCGGGAGCATCGCGGCGCTGATGACGATGCCCGCCGCGGCCGGCCTGTTCCACCGGGCGATCGCGCAGAGCGTGCCGGGCCTGTTCTTCACCCCCGAGCTGGCCGCCGATCTCGCCGCCGCGGTGGCCGCCGAGCTGGGGGCGGCCCCGCACGCGGGCCAGCTGGCGCGCCTGCCGCCGGAACGGCTGATCGAGGCTGGCGACGCGGTGGCGGCCGGGATGGGCGGCAGCCCGCGCTGGGGCCTGGCCGCGCACGTCCGCACGCCGTTCGCGCCGGTCGTGGACGGCGAGGTGCTGCCCGCGACGCCCTGGCGGTCACCGGCAGGCGGGGTGGACCTGCTCGTGGGGCACAACCGCGACGAGTACCGGCTGTTCATGGCGCTCGGCGGCGAGCTCGGCCAGGTCACCGCCGAGCAGGCGGCCGCCGCGCTGCGGGCACTGGCCCCCGACCCGGCGGCCTACCGGGCCGCCCATCCGGAGGCCGGCGACGAGCGGCTGTACGAGCTGGTCCACTCCGACTGGCTGTTCCGGATGCCGTCCGTACGGCTGGCCGAGGCCCACGGCGGGCACGGCCGGGCCCACCTGTACGAGCTGACCTGGCCGGCCCCCGGCATGGGCGGGACGCTCGGCGCCTGCCACGGGCTGGGCCTGCCGCTGACGTTCGGCAACCTGACGGCGGGCGTGGCCGGGCTGCTGCTCGGCCAGGAGCCGCCACCGGAGGCCGCCGAGCTGTCGGCCCGGGTGCGGGCGGCGTGGACCGCCTTCGCCGCGACCGGCGACCCGGGCTGGCCGGCGTACGAGCCGCGCGAGCGGCTGACCTGGATCATCGACGCCGAGCCGGGCACGGCGGCGTACCCGGAGGAGGCGTCGCGCCGGTTGTGGGCCGGGCACGCCTTCGACCCGCTCCCGCCGGCGGGCTGAGCGCCGTCGCCGCGGGCGGGCGGGGGTCAGTCGCAGGTCTGGGTGCTGACGGGGGTCGTGGCCGTGGCCGCCTGGCGGGCGTCGGGCGCGACCTCGCCGGCGGTCAGCGCGTAGCCGGTCTCCACCTGGCCGGCGACGGCGGCGAAGATCACGCCCAGCACGCGGCCGTCCACGGCCAGCAGCGGGCCGCCGGAGTTGCCCTGCTGGATCTTGCCCCGGACCAGGTAGACGTCCCTGGTCACCTGCGAGGCGTGGTAGATGTCGGGGCTGCCGGCCCGCTGCCGCTCGGCGACGCGGGCGGGCTCCGGGGTGAAGCCGCCGCCGTTCGGGTAGCCGGCGACCAGCGCGTCCTGGCCCTCCCTGGCCCGGGTGTCGAAGGAGAGCGCGGGCAGCCCGAGGCCGGGGACGTACAGGACCGCGACGTCCCGGCGGGGGTTGTACCAGACGACCTGCGCCGGGTGCGGCCGCTGCTGGTGGTCGACCACCTGCAGGTCCGTGTCCACCCCGGCCACGACGTGGGCGTTGGTCATGATGTGGTCGGGCGCGTACGTGAAGCCGGTGCCGGTGATGCGCTTGCCGCAGGAGGAGGCCGTCCCCTGGACCTGCAGGATGCCCGCCCTGGCCTGCCGCAGCGCCGGGCTGCGCAGCACGGCCACGTCCGGCGGCGGCACCCGGACGGGGCTCATCCCGGCGATCGTGTCGAGCACCGGCGGGAAGTCGGACCGGTCGATGAACCGCTTGAAGGGCCGCTGCCAGTTCCGCGCCGCCTCGGGCGCCGCCCCGTCGAGCGTGGACAGCAGCGCCGAGCCGCGGATCTGCTCCACCACCAGCGTCCACGGGCCGGACACCAGCAGGCTGCCCAGGAGCCAGGCGACCAGCAGCACGAACGTGGCGTTGACCAGCCCGCCGCCCAGGGAGTCCAGGATCCGGGCCGGTTCGCCGCGCAGGTACGTGCGTAACCGCACCCCCAGCGTGGACGCGGCGAACTGGCCGGCCAGCGCGACCAGGAACACGATGACGACCGCGAGGGCCGTCTGGGCGATGTCGCCGGTCACGAGCGCGTTCGTCACGGCGGGGGCGACGGCGATGCCCAGCACGCATCCGGCGACGAACCCGATCGAGCTCGTCACCCCGACGACGAACCCCTGCCGGAAGCCCGCCACGCCGAACCCGACCACCAGAACGACCAGGACGACGTCGAGCAGATCACCGGACACAAGCAAAGACAATCATCTTTTCCCCCACAAGGGAGGATCAAGTCCGGTACGCCGGATTTCCTTGATCGGCGCGGAGCCCCCCGGACGGGCGCCCCGAGCTCAGAGGCCGGCCGTGACGTCGGGGACGTACCCTCCGGGGCGGCGCGGCGGACGCCGGTAGCCGGTGGCGGGCGGTCGCGGCGGGATCTCCAGCGGCGCCCGCTCGACCCGCCGGTAGGGGATCGTGGACAGCAGGTGCGCGATCATGTTGATCCTGGCCCGCCGTTTGTCCTCGCTCTCCACCTCGTACCAGGGCGCCTCGGGGATGTCGGTGTGCACCAGCATCTCGTCCTTGGCCCGGGAGTACTCCTCCCACCTGGTGATCGACTCCAGGTCCATCGCCGACAACTTCCACCGGCGCATCGGGTCCGCCAGCCGGTCGCGGAAGCGCCGCTCCTGCTCGGCGTCGCTCACCGAGAACCAGTACTTGCGCAGCAGGATCCCGTCCTCGACCAGCAGCCTCTCGAAGATCGGGCACTGGTGCAGGAAGCGCGTGTACTCCTCCTGCGTGCAGAACCCCATCACCCGCTCGACCCCGGCCCGGTTGTACCAGCTCCGGTCGAACAGCACGATCTCCCCCGCGGCCGGCAGGTGCTCGACGTACCGCTGGAAGTACCACTGCGACCGCTGCCGGTCGGTCGGGACGGGCAGCGCCGCGATCCTGGCGACGCGCGGGTTCAGGTACTCGGCGACCCGCTTGATCGTGCTGCCCTTGCCCGCGGCGTCGCGTCCCTCGAAGATCACCACGACGCGCCGCCCCTCGGCCCGCACCCACTCCTGCACCTCCACCAGCTCCGCCTGGAGGCGGAGAAGTTCCTTCTCGTACGGTTTGCGGCGCAGCCTGTCAGTCCCCATGCCCGCGGATTCTAGAAGCCGGAAGGCCACGGAGTTCAGGACGTCCGGCGGTGTCGCCCAGCGGTCGCGCGCGTCAGTCTGGGACCAGGATCGTTCACGGGAAAGAGATGATGACCATGGTCCCGATCCGTTCCCTCCTCGCCGTCGCCATGGCGGTGACCGTCACCGGCGTGCCGGGCTCACCCGCGCTGGCCGCGCGGCAGGCCGCCGTCCCCGTCCTGGTCGGCATCCGGGCCGCGCACCTGCCCGGCCTGGACCGGCTGGTCTTCGAGTTCCGCGGCCCGGTCCCGGCCCGGCACGACGTGCGCTACGTCTCCCGGCTGATCGCCGACGGCTCCGGACGCACGGTCGGCGCGGTCGGCGACGCCCTCCTCCAGGTCCGCTTCGACCAGGCCGACGGCCACGACCGCCGGGGCCGGGTCACCTACGGCCCCACCCGCCGGACCTACGCGCTGCCCGGCGTCGTCCAGGTCGTCAACACCGGCCACTTCGAGGCCACGCTCACCTTCGGCGTCGGCCTGGCCAGACGCGTGCCCTACCAGGTGCGCACGCTCACCCGGCCGAGCCGGGTCGTCGTCGACCTCACCACGTCCTACCGGACCGTGCCCGTACGCGACCACTTCCTCGACGCCGGCAGCCGGAGCCCGCGCACGGCGCCGGTGACCCGCCCGGTGGCCGCGCCGGCGACCGCCTACGGCGCGCTGCAACGGCTGTTCGCCGGCCCGACCGAGGCCGAGCGGGCGCGCGGCCTGCGCTTCGTCAGCTCCGGGGCCACCGGCTTCGGCAGGCTGACCGTCGCGGACGGGATCGCCAGGGTCCACCTGACCGGCCCGGTCGACGGCGGCGGATCGGCCTTCACCGTCGCCGACCAGATCAGGCCGACGCTCAAGCAGTTCCCGGCCATCCGGTGGGTCAAGATCTATGACGCGGCGGGGCGTACCGGGCATCCCGCCGGGCCGTCGGACTCGATCCCCCGTTCGCTGGAGCCCGGCTGAGGCCGGCCGGGGTGTCTCTTGGCACGTCTTCCCAGGAGAACGGCCATGTTGATCTCTTGGTTCGTTCATGATGGCGGGGTGACCACGCCTTGTCCTCCGTGAGCCGAACGCGGGGCCGCCCCGTCCGTCCTGACGACGCGGGACGAAGGTCCTCCCGTCAAGAGCCGCCCGCCCCTGCCGCCCCCCGCCGGGGCACCCGCACAGTGCTTCAAGGAGGTGCCCGTTGGAAGCGTTGATCGACCTGCTGGCCCGGCGCGTACGCCTGTACCGTCCCGACGGCAATCCCCTGCGCCGCCGTTCCGACCGGCTGGAGGCGCTCGCCGTGCTGGTGACCGGGCTCGTGGTGCTGGCGGGCGTCTGGCCCGCCGTCCTCGTGGGCCGGCTGGCCTACGAGGGCGCGCTGCACGAGGAGAGCGCGCACGCCGTGGGGCGGCACCAGGTCAGGGCGACGCTGCTGGCCGACGCGCCGGCCGCCCGCGTCGCCCTCACCGAGATGCCGGTGGGCGAGCAGCGGGCGATGGCGAGCTGGACCACGTCCTCGGGCGCGGCGCGCAGCGGGCAGGTGCCGGTCCCCGGCGTGGCCAGGGCCGGTTCGACGGTCCCGTTGTGGATCGACGCCGCCGGCCGGCCCGTGCCGCCGCCCACCCCCCGTACGGTCCTGCGGACGAGAGGCGTGGTGACCGGCCTCCTGCTCATGTCGGTGATCGCCCTGGCCGCCGCGGGCGGGTTCGCGGCGTTCCGGTGCTGGACGGATCGGCGGCGGTACCGGGAGTGGGAGGTCCAGTGGGCACGGGCCGGCGAGGACTGGGGACGGCGACGCAGCCCCTGACCACCCCGAGCTCCGTCACCGCGACGGGCTGGTCCCGGGGTCATCGGCGGGGCGGATCACCGCGACCGGGCAGCGGGCGTGGTGCAGCACCCCTCGGCTGACCGAGCCGAGCAGCAGCGAGCCGAACGCGCCCCGGCCGCGGGAGCCGACCACCAGCAGGTCGCAGGGCGCGCCGGTGAGCGCCTCGACCGGGTGCGCGCTCTGCACGTCCTCCACGACCGTCACCTCGGGATGCCGCTCCCGCCATCCGGCCGTCCTGGTCCGGACCACCTCGCGCTGGGCGGCGCGGACCTCGTCCACGTCGTAGGCGATCTCCGGGGCGAAGGCGTGCACCGGAACCTGCCAGGCGTGGATCAATCGCAGCCGGGCGCCGCGCAGCCTCGCCTGCTCGAAGGCGTAGCCGATGGCCGGCTCGCAGACGTCGGAGTCGTCGATCCCGACGCCGATCTCGCCGACCCGCTCCGGCGGGTCCGCGCGCACCACCACCACGGCGCACCGCACCTGACCGGCCACCTGCATGGTCACCGACCCCAGCAGCGCGCCGGCGAACCCGCCCAGCCCCCGTTTGCCGATGACCAGCTCGTCCGCCCGCCGCGCCTGATCCTGCAGGACGGCCGCGGGCGTCCCCTCCACGATCTCGGCGTGCACCGGCACGGACGGCTGCCGCGCCCGGACGGCCGCCTCGGCCCGCTCCAGCACCCTGGACGCCGCCAGCAGCAGGTTGTTCCACTGCCCGAAGTCGGGAAACCTGCCGACGCTGTACGGCTGGCGGTCCAGGGCGTGCACGATGTGCAACTCCGCCCCCGTACGCGCCGCGTCGTCGGCGGCCCAGCCCAACGCGGCGTCCGACGGCGCGGACCCGTCCACGCCGACCATGATGCGTCCCGGCATGCTGCCTCCCGGCCGTGGATCTTCCTCGGCCCCGGCCTGCCCAAAGTCAGGAGCGGGCGAAGAAAGCCCAAGTTCGCGGGCCGGAAGCCGTGCGGAGCCGTCCCGGATCGCCTTCGCCGCCAGATTTCTCCAAGTTTTGGGGCTGGCGATCCTGTCCGCTCACCTCCCGGACGGCTGAATGAGTAAGGGAGGTAAGAGCGATGTCTGAGCTGGTCGTGGTGGGTGTCGACGGATCGCCGTCCGGGTTCGACGCCGTGGCGTGGGCTGCCGACGACGCCTTGCGGGCGGGGGCCGCGCTGCGGATCGTGTCCGTGGTGGAGACCTGGCCGTACCAGGTGCCGCAGATCGCCGCCGTCGAGTGGGAGAGCTCGATGACCGAACGCGCGCGGGGGATCCTGGCCGAGGCGCAGCAGATCGCCGGCGAACGCCGGCCCACGGTCGAGGTGAGCACCCGGGTCATGGCCGGGAAGGCGTCGGTCGTCCTGCGGGAGCAGGCGGCCGAGGCCGCCGAGCTGGTGGTGGGGCGCAAGGGGGCGGGCGGCTTCGCCGGCGCCGTGCTCGGCTCGGTCAGCATGAGCGTGGCCGGTCAGGCGCCCGGCCCGGTGGTCGTCGTCCGGGACGGGGACGCCGCCTCCCACGACGAGGTCGTCGTCGGCGTGGACGGCTCCCCCGCCTGCGAGCCGGCCCTCGACTACGCCTTCCGGCAGGCCGAGCTGCGCGGCGTCGGTCTGCGTGCGGTGCACGCCTGGCCGCTGCCGTTCGCGCTGGCGCCCGACTTCTCCTGCGACATCGAGGCTCTTCGGGAGAGCCACCTGCGCGTCACCAGGGAGCAGCTCACCCCGTGGCAGGACCGCCATCCCGGCGTCAGGGTGATCGCCGACGTCCAGTGCGGCCACCCCGTCAAGACGCTCGTCGCCGCGGGCGACCGGGCCGGCCTGCTGGTGCTCGGCTCGCAGGGCAGGAGCGGGCTGGGCTCGTTCGTGCTCGGCTCGGTCATGCGCGGCGTCCTGCACCACGCGCGCTGCACCGTCGCGGTGGTGCGCGAGCGCCCCTGAACCGGTGACTCCCGGCGCGTCACGCGGTGCGCGGCGTCACCAGGCCCGACTCGTAGGCCAGGACCACGAGCTGGGCGCGGTCGCGCACGCGCAGCTTGGCCATCGCCCGGTTGACGTGGGTCTTGGCGGTCATCGAGCTGATCGCCATGTGGGCGGCGATCTCGTCGTTGGACAGCCCGCGCGCGACCAGGGCGACGGCCTCGCGCTCGCGGTTGGTCAGCTCCCGCAGCTCCTCGCCGGCGGTGGCGGCGGGCGGCCGGGTGACGTACCGGTCGATCAGCATGCGGGTGATCGACGGCGCGAGCAGCGCGTCACCGCGGGCCGCGACGCGCACGGCGTGCAGGAAGTCCTCCGGCACGACGTCCTTGACGAGGAACCCGGCCGCGCCGGCGCGCAGCGCGTTGAAGACGTACTCGTCCAGGCCGTAGTTGGTCAGGATGACGACGCGCACGCCGGCCAGCGCCGGGTCGGCGGCGATGCGGCGGGTCGCCTCGATGCCGTCCACGACCGGCATCTGGATGTCGATGAGCGCGACGTCCGGCAGGTGCTCCCTGGCCAGGGCCAGGCCCTGCGCCCCGTCGGCGGCCTCGGCGACCACCTCGATGTCGTCCTCCAGGTCGAGCAGCGCGCGGAACCCGCCGCGCAGCAGCGGCTGGTCGTCCACCAGCAGGACCCGGATCACGGCGTGCGGTCCATCGGCAGCTCGGCCTGGACGGTGAAGCCGCCCGCGCCGCGCGGCGCCGCCCGCAGGCTGCCGCCGAGCGCGGTGACGCGTTCCCGCATCCCGATCAGGCCCACGCCGGGCACGGGGGCGGCGTCCGGCGTGGCCGTGCCGTCGTCGTCCACGCGGATCGCCAGCGCGTCGGGACGGTAGTCGATGCGGACCTGCGCGGTCGCGGCGGCGGCGTGCCGGGCGATGTTGGTCAGGGACTCCTGGACGATCCGGTACGCGGTCCGGTCCACCGCGGCCGGGACGTCCCGTCGTTGTCCCTCGATCGTCAGCGTCGCGTCGAGGCCGGTGGTCCGGGCCCGTTCCAGCAGCTCGGGGACCCGGTCGAGGCCGTGCGGCGCAGTCGTGTCGTCGCGCAGCGCCTCCAGGGTCGCGCGCAGCTCCCTGGTCGCCTCGCGTCCGGCCTCCTGGATCACCAGCAGCGCCTGCGGCACCTGCTCCCCCTTCCTGCGGGCCACGTGCACGGCCACCTCGGCCTGCACCTTGATGACCGAGATCTGGTGGGTGAGCGAATCGTGCAGGTCCCGCGCGATGCGCAGCCGCTCCTCGTCGGCACGCCGCCGCGCGGTCTCCTCCCGGGTGCGCTCGGCCTCCTCCGCCCGTCCCTCCGCCTGCCGCAACGCCTCACCGGCGGCGCCGGCCGCGACCAGCCAGGCCAGCTCCAGCGCGCCCCTGGCCTGCGCGAACGCCTCGCCCGTGTCGTGCAGACCGGAGGCCATCGCGGCCAGGGGCAGCAGGGCCAGCACGATCACACTCGCGGCCACGGTGACCAGCCGTCGCCCGGCCCGCATCGCCGCGTACACCGCGAACAGGTACGCCACCGCCGGCACGTCGAACCCGGCCGCCTGGTACCCCACCGCGCACAACCCCGTCACGGCCAGGACGGGCACCGGCGCCCGGCGGCGCGCGACCAGCGCCAGTCCGCCCGCCGCCAGCAGCGCGTAGCCGAGCGGCGCGAGACGGGTGGCGGACGGCTGGCCGGACAACCCGGTGACCACCAGCGCCGCCGCCACGCCGGCCGCGATCAGCCAGTCGATCACCCCGGCCCCGACGCCGAGCCGCCTTGTGCTCATACGCGCACCATAGCCGCATGTCCGGCCGTACGACTCCGGCCGGAGGATCACCCGCCGCCTACCGCGGACGCGGTACGTCCGCGCCCGCCTGCCACCCGTGCGGTAGCCGGCTGCGGCGCCGGCGGCACCCCGACAAGCCCGCTCCCGCCGGACGACCGGCGGCGGGCCCGGCGGTCATGCTCTTCCACGTTGACGTCCAGCCGAAGGGAACCCCGCCATGTTCATCGACCACCTGCTCGCGGCCCAGGCCGACCCCGTCGCCGCGTACGCCATGACCACCGGCCGGATGTGGTCCCTGATCGCCGCCGGGCTGGGCCTGGCCGGCGTCGCCGCCGGCGGCCTGGCCCTGGCCCGCTCCACCGGCCACCTCCGCCGCCGCGCCACCCCCGGCACTGGTACCGGCACCGGCACCGGCACCGGGACCGTGGCCGGGACCGTGGCCGGGACCGTGGCCGCTACCGGGAAGCGCGGGGCCGTCGTCGCCCTGGTCGCGGGGGTGACCAGCATCGTCATCGGCGGCTGGGTCATCGGCGCCGCCAAGGGCGGTCCGGGCACCGGCTACGGCATCGTCGGCGGCTACCTGGACCTGATCCTCGGCCTGGCCGCCGTCGTCCTCGGCGTCCTCGTGCTGAACCGCGCCCGCCGTCCGGCCTGACCGCCGGACGGCGCAAGTTCCGTGACGCGAAGGCTTCCCCGGCGTTGAGACGTGAGTCACCATGGATTCATGACCTTTGCGACGGAGACCAATGCCTGCTTGGAGTCGCACCTCATCGACCTGACGCAGGTGCCTCTGGACGCCTTGCGAGAGATCAGTGGGCTGGAGGGAGCCATCGCCACCCTGTGCGGCCGGCTGACCGACCACGCGACCCCGTTGTGCGAGAGCGGTATGGCGGCCCTGTGCGGAACCGTGCCCGTGACGGTGCCGAGCACGGCCATCACCGCTCTTGATCAGACCTGAGCCCTACCGGGTTCCGATTCCCACACTCGTGGCCGTGGCCACCGGCGACGTGAGCGCAGCCGATCTGGCCGTGCTCGAATCCGCGCAGCGCAGCCGGCTGCTCACGGCGCTCGCGGCCCTGCTGAAGCTCGGTCATGCCGCCCAGCCCAGGCCGCGGCGTGACGACATTCCGCCCACCCCGCTGACCGTGTCCTGGTCGGTGCTGACGGCAGCGCAACGCAGCTCGCCGGAGGCCGTGGAGGAGGTGCTGCGCGACCCCTCCGTCGGCGCCTGCGCCTTCCACCTGCTGCGGACGGTCGCGCAGGGCGCCGTGCCCGGTCCGGCGGAGACCGTCGCGGGGGCCTGCGCGAGACTGTTCGGCTCGATGGCCGCCGCCGCGGCCGTTCGCGCGGGCATGCGCTGCTCCTTACGGGTCCCGGCCAGGAGAGGACGGCTCTGGCTGCCCTCCCTGGGCCTCACGGGGGCGGTGGGACGTGGCGAATGGCCGGTCGTGGGCGTGGAGAGCCGCGCGCACGGCACGGTCGTCTTCGGCGACAGCGGATCGCTGCGGTTGCCCGACGACATGTCCCGTCCGGTGGAGGGCTGGTCACCGCTGCCGGTGGCCGAACCGGCGGACGGCGGGCGCCGCGTGGCCCTCGACCATCTCTCCCCCCACCGCGACTTCCGGGGCCTGCACGACCCGGCCCCGCTGGCCGCCGAGGACCTCGGCCGCTGGCGCGACCTGCTGCGGGCGGCCGTCGAGCTGCTGAAGGAGCGCCATCCCGGCGCGTACCGGGCGGTGACGGCGACCGTGCGCTCCCTGGTGCCCGTCGACGGGCCCAGCACGCTGCGCGTGGTCAGCGCGACGGTGCCGGACGCCTACGGGGCGGTCACGATGTCGCTGCCGGCCGACGCCGCCTCGCTCGCCGTCACGCTGGTGCACGAGGTGCGGCACCAGCTCCTCAGCACCGTCGACGAGCTGATGCCGCTGCTCGCTCCCGCCCCCGAAGGCCCCGAGCCGACCTATTTCGCCCCCTGGCGAGGGGACCCACGCCCGCTGCGGGGATTGCTCTACGGCGCGCACGCCTTCGCCGGCGTCACCGCCTTCTGGCAGGCCCGGCGGAAGCAGGACGGCGACCGCGCCGACTTCGAGTTCGCCTTCCACCGCTGGCAGCTGCGCACGGCACTGGCCGCGCTGGGCGGGGCCACCGGCCTGACCGAGGCAGGCGGCCGCATCGTCACCGCGCTCGCGGACGCGGCCCGCCCGCTGTGGGCCGAGCAGGTGAACGGCCCTGGCGCCCGGCTGGCGGAGTTGTGCTGCCGCGACCTGGTGGCCGGCTGGCGAGCGGCCCACCTGGTGGTGCGGCCGGGCGACGCCGACGAGTTGGCCCGCCGCTGGTCGGCCGGCCTGTCCCCGCCGGCACTGCCCGGTGCGCGCATGGGCGCGAGCCGCCCGAGCCTGCCGGGCAACGCGCGGATCTGGCTGGCCCGGTTGCGGTGCACGGACCAGCAGGCGTTCAAGCAGGCGTGCGCCGCGCTGGAGACGGGCGCGACCAGCCCCTTCGGGATAACCGACGCCACGCCCGCCGACGCGGCGCTGGTGTCGCAGGACACCGCCAAGGCCCGGCACCTCTACCGCCGCTCGACGCCGAGCCCGGAAGCCTGGATCGGGCTGGGCCTGGCGGCGGACTCGCGAACGTCGCTCCTGGTGGAACGCCCGGAACTGGTCCTGGCGCTGCACGCCGCGCTGCTGCGCCGCGGCGTGCAGCCGCCCGGGCCCGAGGAACTGGCCGAATGGCTCGGCTCATGAGCCGCGGGCCACGACCGCCTCAGATGCTGAGCAGGTCGATGTCGCAGTTGGCCCTGACGCCGTTCTCCATGTCGACCGTGGCGGGGTGTTCCGCGCCGTGGACCTTGTGGAACAACCTCAGCGTCTTGCTCTGCAGTTCCTTGGCCTCGTTGGTCAGGCCGAGGCTCTGCATGTCCAGGCTCAGGTTGGCCATGACGGCCAGGGTCGCGGAGTGCCGCTCCCCCCGCGCGCGGGTGCTCAGTTCCAGAACCTCGGTGTCGATGTCGTAGGCCTCCTGGAAGCGGCCCATCGCGAAATGGTCGCTGGCCAGGTTGGTCCGGGCCAGCAAGGTGCGCGGATGGTCGGCCCTCAGGACCTCGCCGAGGCCCTCGACGGCCGTGCTGTCCAGCTCGAACGCCTCGTCGAGCCGGCCGAGCAGCCGCAGCGTCACGGCGAGGTTCGTCTGGGTGGCGAACGTGTGGGGGTGCCGGGGGCCGAGCAGCGCGCCGCACTGCTCCATCGTCTCCCGGCCGAGCTCGGCCGCCCCCGCGAGGTCGCCGGTCTGGCGCAGGTCGGTGGCATGGTTCAGGGCCGCCCGGACCGTGTCGAGCGACCTGCCTCCCTGCACCTGCTGCAGGAGTTCGAGCACCTGGAGCGAGAGCTCGAACGCGCCTTGGTGGTCGCCCGTCTTGCGTCGCGTCACCGAGAGCTCGCGGGCGACCCAGATGGTCAGCGAGTGGTCTTCGCCCAGCAGCCGCACTGCCCGGTCACGCAGCTTCTCCTGTCCTTCCAGCGCCGCCTGGAAGCGGCCGAGCTCCTGCTGGTCGATGTGGAGGGAGTGCAGGCTGTTGAGCGTCTGCCGGTGGTCGTCGCCGAGCACCTCGACCAGCCGCTGGTGGGTGTCCTCGTCCAGCCGGTAGGCCTCCTCGAAGTCACCGGCCAGACGCAGGCTGACGGCGTAGTTGTGAGCCGCCTGCAGGGTGCCGGGGTCGTCGGCGTCGAACTCGCGCAGCGTGGTCTCGTAGGCGGCCTGGTCGAGCTCGCGGGCCCGGTAGAAGTCGCCGCGCAGGCGCAGCAGGATCGCCAGCACGCTCAGCGCGCGCTGGGTGTTCTCGTTGCGCTCGCCCAGCACCCGGCGGCAGCGCTCGACCAGTTCCGACTGGAGCTTGTAGGCGTCGCCGTGGCGGCCCTGCCAGCGCAGCGCCTCGGCGCGCACCTGGTCGACCTGGATCACGTGCTCGTGGTCGTCGCCGAGCACCCGCCGCCAGATCCTGGCGGCCTCCTCGGCCAGTTCGAGCGCCTCGGCGTAGTCGCTGCGGGCCAGCAGGAAGCGGGCCTCGTTGAGGACGAGCTGGCGGGTCCAGGGGTCCTCGCACTCCACCATGGTGGTGGCCCGCACGTGCGGCAGCAGCGCGGAGTACCGGGCCCATTCGCTCGGCCGCTGCGGGTTCCTGGGGTCGGCGTTGGCCAGGATCTCGTGGGCGCAGTGCCGCATCTCCGCGCGTTCCTGCGGGTTCATCTGCTCGATGAGCACGCGCTGCACCAGGCGGTGCACCTGGATGGTGGAATTGCGATGGTCGATGCGGGCCAGGGCGTAACGGCCGATCTCGCGGACGGCCTGGGAGAGCTTGATCGGGTCGTCGAGCGCGGCCCGCAGCGCAGGCGGAGCGCTGATCCCGCGGACGGCCGAGAAGAAGTCGCGGTCGATCGGCTCGGGCGCGAAGAACGCGCAGCACTGCAGCAGTTGCAGCGCCGCCGGATAATCCTCCCGCAGCCGGTCGAGGGAGACGTTCCAGGCCGCCGCGACCGGCAGGTCGTAGTCGGCCGGCGGGGCCACCTCCAGCAGCTCGGCGCATTTGGTCTCGAAGAGTTCGAGATATTGGTGCGCGGGCATCCCCGTCTCGGCCAGCCACACCGCGGCCTGTTCGACGGCCAGTGGAAGGTCTCCCAGGGCCTCTGCCAAACTGTCGGCCGCTTCGTGCGGAATCTGCGGGCTGCGCCGCTTGATAAGCGAGATGCTCTCCGACCGGGAGAAAACATCAACCTCAAGAGAGCTGGCCATGGTCGACCATTGAGAGTTACGAGAGGTTACCATCACACGCCCGGGTCCGTCGTTGGGAAAGAATTTCCTGACCTCGCCCGGATTCTCGGCGTTGTCAAAGACCAGAAGCCAGTTGGAGTAGGGCCGGCCCACCCGCAAGGCTTCCAGCACCGCCGGAACGGCACTGCGGTCGGCTCCCGCCTGCAGTCCCATTTGCTCACCGAGCTCGATTAGGGACTGTACTATCGAGTTTGTCTGTTCCGCGGGAATCCACCAGATGAGCTGATAATCTTTGCTGTTTCTGTATACGTATTCGATGGCGATCTGAGACTTCCCCACGCCGCCCATGCCGTGCAGCGCCTCGGGCAGGACCGCGGTGGTCGCCTCACTGGCGAGCCGCCGCCCGAGTTCGGTGAGCAACTCTTCCCGGCCGGTGAAGTTGCGATTGCGCAAGGGCAGATTAGAACCGATCCGCCGCGGCCCTTGTTGGGATTCTTCGTGATGAACCGGCGACGCAATCTTGGATGAACCAGACACAAGACCTCCCAGGGAAGCCGGAGATAGCTCTCCTTGATCAGACGGAGAAGAGCTAGGACTAAGAGTATCTGAACTATTACCTACCGTAGTCATCGCGGGCAGCCCGTCTTCATCCGGTACCGGTTCCGCCCGCGCTCGCTCCTCGGCCAGCAGGCCGCGCAGACGGTTGGCCCGGGCCAGGTAGGGTCCGGACAGCGCCGAAAGAGCCGTCCAGAGCGTCCGGATGAAGGGCTGGGTCCTCCCGGTGACGGGCGGGTCGGGGGCGTCGGTCTGCCAGGCGACCAGGGCGGCCCCGTTGGCGATCAGCGCCTCCAGGCGTGGCCCCAGACATCGCGACACCTCCTTGAGCACGCTGAGCGTCTCCGCCCGCGTGCTCTTCCCGAGCAGCTCCTCGCGGACCCCCTCGGGAAAGTCGAAGGTCACCTGTCCGGCGTCCTCCATGTCCGCGTCCCGGCCGGACCGGCGGAGCAGGCCGAACAGCATGATCTCCGCGAGGTTCCAGAGCTGGGCATGCGGGCTCATGGCCTGGATCACACGGAGGACGAACAGGTTGAGCGGGGCCGCGGCCAGCCTCTTGGCCAGTCCGGCCGCCGCGGGGGTGGCCCGCGACATGAACCGTTCGACCACCTGGCGGGCGTCGCCGTGCACGGGCGCGGCGACCGGATCGTGCGGGCCGGCGCGTCCGTTCAGGTCGCCCTGGGGGGAGGTGAGCAGCACGGCCATGTCATGGCGGCCGCCCTTGCCCACCAGCTTCGACCAGCGGCCGAGCGAGCCGGGCGTCAGCTCCATCAGCGGCACGGGCACGGGGGCGTGCGGCGGCACCCTGGACGGCTCGCTCAGCCACGAGGAGAAGGCCCTGATCTCGCGTATCTTGAGCAGCCGGTTGGGCAGTGCCGGGCCATGGGCGTCCAGCCCGGCCCCCACGGCGGTGGGGAAGGTGAACTCCCACACCTCCTGCGGCATCAGGCTGAGCGCGGCCGCCGGCGAGGTCACCGCGACGGAATGGAGGAAGGCCGCGGCGTCCCCGGTGCGCCAGCCTCTGGACAGGCCGTCGGTGAGCACCAGCACGAGCTGGTTCGGCCCCAGCTCGCCGACACCGCGCGGCGGGCCGCCGCGCCGCCGCGCCCAGGCGCCGGCCTCCGCGATGTCGAGGGAGATCGCCGTGATGTGGCGGAAGGCCGCCGTCTGCTCCATCAGCCCGCGGAACTGTCGGACCAGGTCCTCCCAGAGCACCATCGAGGGGTGGGCGTCCACGACGAGCACGAGGGACAGCAGCCGTTCGGCGGCGGGCCGGCACGCCGGCAGCCACAACCGGTCGGCGGCGACGCGTTCCGCCGTCGCCTCCTCGTCGAGCTCCCAGTCGTGGGGAGAGGGGCGCGACAACCTCAACGGCTTGAAGGCCAGCCCCAGCGCGTGGCCCCCCGGCAGCGCGGTCCGGCCGCCCGTGGAGCGCCGGGGCGGCGTCCGGTCGGGCCCGGCGCCCTGTCCGAGCGGGGTTTCGTACGGCGGGTCGTCCGTGCCGGGCTCCCGGGTCTCCTCCGCGGCGTCGTCGCCGGGCGTCGTGGGGGAGGGAACGCGGGGCGGGTCCTCCCCTGCGGCCTCGTCCCGGGGTTTCCCGGCCGGCGGGGTGCTCGCGCCGCCGTCGGGCGCCGGGTCCGGACGGCGGGGCGCCGGGACGTCCCGGCGGCGGCTGGGCGCGGCGGCGTCCTGGTAGGCGGCCAGATACAGCGCGTCCCGGAGCTCCAACCACGACGGTTCGGGTGGTTGATCGGCTGACGGGGTCATCGTGACCTCATTCCCACGCCCGCCCGTCCAATCGGTGCCACAACGAGTCCGCCATGTGGACGATGTCGTCCTGTTTGCCGTCGCGCCGCGAGGTCGCCAGGAACAGGGCGTTCAGCAACTGGTCGATGGACAGGCCCCCGCGCTCCCTGCTGCGCTCCAGGAAGCGGGAGATCAGCATGCCGCCCAGCTCGTCGGCCGTCTCCGGCCCGAAGTGCGCCGCGAGCATCCCGGCCAGGTCCTCGCGGGTGGGTTCGTGCAGATCGAGCAGCAGGCACCGGCGCAGGAACGCGGGCGGGAACTCGCGTTCGCTGTTGGACGTCATGATGACGATGGGGAACGCCTTGCACGTGATGCGCCCGCCGGAGATGTCGGCCTCGCCGTCCGGGTCGTCCGTGCGGACGCGCACCGTGGGATGCCTGCGCCGCGCCCGCAGCAGCTCGGGGATCGCGTACGCCCCCTCCTCGAAGACGCTGAGCAGGTCGTTGGCGAGATCGAGGTCGCTCTTGTCCAGCTCGTCGATCAGCAGCACGCGCGGCTCGGCGTAGGGCAGCAGGGCGGTCCCCAAGGGGCCGAGCTGGATGTACTCGCCGATCTCCGGCGGCGGCAGCAGGACCTCGCCGCCGCCGCCGTCGCGGTCGTCGGCCGTCCCGGCCCGCCACGCGGCGGTGTCCTGGACGCGGCCGATCGCGTCGTAGGCGTAGAGCCCGCCCTGCAGGGTCGAGCGGCTGGTGATGTGCCAGCGCAGCACCCGGCCGAGGCGTAACTCGCGGCTGATCCGGTAGGCGAGGCTGGACTTCCCGGTGCCGGGACGCCCGCTGACGAGCAACGGCCGGCGCAGCAGCAGCGCGGCGTTGACCATCTCCGCCTCGTGCCGCACCGCGTCGGACAGGATGCGTTCGGGCCATCGCGTGCCCAGCCGGCGCACGATCTCCGCGTCGTCCTCCGGAGGCGGCTGCAGCACGTCGCCGCCGGCGAAGGTGCGCCAGGGAGGCGGCGGCGGCAGCAACTCGCCCAGCCGGGTGTCGCGCAGCGGCTCGCCCGTGCCGCGGTAGATCCACCAGCGGGGGCGTACGCCGAGGGCGTCGGCGGCTCCGGACGGGGTGTCGGGGTGGATCATGCGCCCTCCACCTCTGAAGAGTCGGACGGACCCCCCGCTCCGGAGGCGACCGGCATCCGGGTCGGGTCGTCCCACAGCAGAGCGACGTGCCGGCCGATCAGCGCGTCATCGTGCGTTTGCGGCCCATTGGACGCTATCCGTAGCGCCTTGACAAGACTCGGCAGGTCGCGAGTACCCTCACGGTGCTCCAGCAGCGATCTGAGTGCGGCCCGGAACGTCGCGCTGTCGGCCCCGGTCCGCGCCCAGACGATCACGGGGACGCCCACGCGCAGGGCCTCGCCCAGTTCGTCCAGCGCCGGCCCCTCCGCCGCCGGTCTCCCGGTGACCTCGCCGGGCGCGACGCTGAGGACGACGACGGCGGGCGGCGGATCGGAGAGCAGGTGGGGGCGGCCGTCCTCGGGGAACCAGTGGACGCGCCCGGCCCGCTCCTCCGAGAACGCCTTCCACCGCCTCATCCACCGGCCGTGCAGGTCGAGCCGCTCCAGCCGCTCCATGCTGCGCACGACGACCTCGTGATCCTCCCCCAGGACGCCGACGGCTCCCTGGAAGGACTCCTTCCTCCACTGCTCCACCCGCAGGTGCAGCAGGTCGCGCGGCAGCACGAACTCTAGTGCCAGGTCGGACGTGGAACGGTGGGCCAGGTCGGACTCGATCTGCCTGATCAGTGTCCGCACCTCCTTCTCGGCGTGCCTCAGCGAGACGCGGCGGTCCGCGCCCCGGATCTGCCCGCCCGGATGGGTACGCTGCCAGTGGGACAGGATCGCGTCGCTGCCCTCGCCTCGTTCCAGCAGCGGACGGACCCTGATGATGAGGTAGTCAGAAGGGCTCCAGACGCTTCCCTTGACCACCGGTTCGTCGCCGGCCACCGGCTCGTCGCCGAGAGGCGCATGGGGGTCGTGCTCCGCGGCCCAGTCGAGGATCTCCAGCTGGCTGTCGGCCTCCGCGCCCATCGCCAGCAGGTCGCGCAGCACGTCGAAGCAGGGCAGGGCCGAACCGGGGCGGGCGTTCAGGGTGGCCGCGTGCAGGAACACCGTCCAGGGCTCGGTGCACCGCACGGGCGGCAGGGGCAGCCCGCACCTCTGGAGGAACAGGCAGTACTGGCGGTGGAGATCGGGGATGCGCACCCGGTCGAGCAGCGTGAAGAGCTGGTCCCACTCCTCGTTCTCCAGCAGCTCGACCTCCCAGGCGGCGGTGGCCACCCTGAGCCGCCGGATGGCCGCGGAACCGCCCTCCCACCGCTCCAGCGCCTCCACCAGCATGGCCAGGCCGGTCGGCTGCTCGGACAGCTCGTTCATCAGCTTGATGATCACGCCGCGCAGGGAGACGCCGCCCGCGACGTCGAAGCTCGCGCGGGTGCGGTCGGCGCCGAGGCTCTCGACGATGTTCCGCAGCGTCTCCGCATCCCGTAGACAGCTGACATCGGCCACCGCGTCGACCAGGTAGCGCGGGAGGACTCGCGTGGCCACCCTCATGCGTCCTCCTCCGGTCGGGGGCCGCCGGAACAGCACACCTCGTCGAGCACTCCCAGGGACCTCAGCGCCGAGTCCGACTCGCCGCCCACGTGCAGCACCGCCGCGCGCAGCGCCGCGCAGCCGTCCTGGTGGTCGACGCACGCCTGCACGATGGCCTGAACCTGCTGACGCGGCCACGGGTGCCTGCGGACGTCGCGGCGGATGGCCGCGGGCAGCGCCTCCCTGAGCATGTCGCCCGCGTCGTGATCGATCTGCGGCACCTCCAGCAGGGCGTCGGCGAGGCGGTAGCGGTCCTGCGGGGACGGCGGGCGGCACGCGGCGGGAGCGGCGCTGCGGACGGCGGCGGCCAGCGGCGGCCAGAGCCGCACCGCGGCCTCCACGGGCAGCATCCACGCGACCTTGGCCGCCCGGTCGGTGTGCGCGGCGGTGACCAGCCCGATCACCCGCCGGGCCGCGGGATCCCACACCGCGGCGCCGCTGAAGCCGCGCTCGACGGTGGGGCCGGTGGGCCGCAGCCCGTCGAGCTGGACCCAGTCGGGGTAGGGGCCGCCGGTGCCGACCAGGACGGCGGTGGCGATCAGGCCCGACATCGTGCCGCGGGGGTAGCCGATGATCGCCACTCTGCGTCCGTCGGGAGGGCCGCAGGGCAGCAGCGGCAGGGGGCCGCATCCGCGTGGCAGCGGCGGGTGCCCCGCGCGCAGGGTCAGCGCGGCGAAGTCGCCGTCGCCGTCCAGGGAGAGGCCGGACGGGGACTCCTGCAGCGGGGGCGGGGCCGACCACGCCTCCGGCGACGACCGGGCCACGGTGGTCCAGCCCCGGCCGTACAGGTCGACCGTCACCTCGCCAGGCGGTTCGCCGCCCGCGGCGGTGACCACGTGGGCGCAGGTGACGACGTGCAGACCGGCCGCGCCCACCATGGTGAGCACGCCCGCCCCCCAGAGCGCGCCGTCGGGCGACAACACGCGCACCTGTCCCCGTTCGGGCCCCACGACTCGCCTCCCTGCCCCTCGTCCACACCGTCGGGGCCGCACGGCGACGCCGCCCCTCGCACCGCCGGTCCGCACGGCGATCCCGCCTGCCGGGTGATCCGCGTCAGGCCGGATCGTCCGGCACCCGCCGCCAGGTCATGGACACCTTGAGATGGCCTTCGCCCTCGCTGTGCGCGATGACGGCGCCCACCTTCGCATTGAGCCGGACGCCGAATTCGACGTTGACTTCGTCAGGAGGGTGAGGCAAAGCTACAAGCCGGTCGAAGGTGGTGCGGGCCAGTCCGCGAATCTGGTCGAGACCGCCTTCCAAGGATCCGGCGGCCGCGGCGATCGACTCGCTCAGCCGGGACGCGGCGACGACTCCCGGTTCGTTGTCGTCGATCTCGACGTAAATAGCCGCGCCATCCTCGGACTCGAAGCGGATTAACTGCATCAATGCCATCCTCTGCTGCTGCCGCCCGCCGCCAAGGATGTCAAAGATACTCCTGCCTCAGGCGTGTCCGTAAGGAGGAAATGACGCGAACTACTGTTTTGCGCATTTTGTCGGACAGAGTCCCTCGCGGCAGAACCCAAACGTAACTACAGCACCTTTATGTCCGACTCGCACCAGTTTTATCCGTGAATGAGGGTGATCTCGCTTTTGTTGAGTCTCACTCCGAACAACCGGTTCAGTCATCGATAGGCGGTATTGCGGGCGCAGGCGTCATGGCCGGATGGTACGGAGTGTGCCCGGAGAGGGGCCCGTGTCGGTTTTCGTTCAAGAGGTCAAGGTCAGGGCAGTTGCGAGTCATGGACGAACAGGACAAGCTGCCCGAGGACATGCCGCCCGCGGTCGGACGGGTCAACGGGGAGAGCGACACCACCGCCGCACGGGCGGCGGTCGAAGTGCGGGACACTCCCCGGCCGATCCCCGCCGAGCCGGTCGAGCCGCCGCCCGACCCTGAGGAGAAGGTCGCCCAGGAGCGGCGCGAGGTGGCCGAGGAGTCCCGCGAGGACTCCGGCGCGGACTCCGGCGAGGAGGAACCGGGCGCGGAGCCCACCGACTGACTCCCCATCCACCATCCGCCCGCCCTGCCGAATCGCCAGGAGGGCAGGTGGGCGCGGGAGAGCTGGTATGCGCTCCAGCTCTCCCACTGCGTGAGGAACGGACCGATGCCCGCACGCCGCACGGAGAGGGCATCGGCCGATCCTGACGGTCGTGAAGGGCTCCTTGAGCACGGCCGAGGGCCTTCACCGTCGGTTTCCGATCTTCAGGTTCAGACGCGGCGCTCGTCGACGCCCACGGCGCCGACGCCCGTGCCGAGCCGGCCGCAGACGCCCTGGGACTGGCCCGAACGACCGGGCGGGAGGTCGACCCAGTCGCCGACGACGTCGGGCGCCCAGCCGCAGGTGATCACGGCCCGGAACCGCCAGGTCTGGCCCGTCGGGTTGCTGCACATCGCGATGCCGAGGTAGTTGTCGTTGTTGTGGACGAAGGTGTCGCAGTCGAGGACCGTGGCGGCCGACGCCGGCGCGGTGAACCCCAGCGACAGCAGGGCGACGGACCCGGCGACGACCGCCGCGACATGCCTTGTCTTGCGCAATGCCCCTCCTGAACGAATGCTGGTCTGTCACTTACCGTCATGCAGCGTACGCAAGGAGTGGCGGAGACGGAAGGCGCGGTTTCGTCAGGAGTCGCTTCCCCGGGCGTCGGCGACAGGGAGGCGGGGTGCTCATGCCGTGTTGGTCGGCGAGGGCCACGATCCTCCATTTCCCTGCCACGGCTGGTCGCCGAAGGCCGGGGTGAGCTCGTACAGCAGCCGTTGCGGGCCCTGGTAGAAGGCGGCCAGCAGCGGGGGCGCCGCCTCCAGCTCGGCGGCCAGGACGTCCAGCGCGGCGGGCAGGTCGACGTCCGCGGTCGCGACCGCGACGCAGGCGCAACCCGCCAGTTCGGCGGCCAGCGGCTGGATCGTCCCCGCGAACAGGCCGGCGATCGGGTGCGGCACCACCTCCTGGCGCAGTGCGTCCAGGACGAGGGCGGCGATGCTGTGCAGGTGCGGGAAGCGGGCCGCGGTGGCGATCATCGCCTCGTGCACCGGTCCGGCGTCGGGGCCGGGGCGGGCGACCACCCGCAGGTGCCGGGGCGTCAGGGGGAGCCAGGTCCAGTCGATGGTGTCGGCGTCGGCCACCACCACGTCGTCACGATCGTCGGTCAGCGCCCGCAACGCCAGGACGTCGGCCCCGCCGCACAGCAGAAGCGTCGCCGGGGGCAACATCCGCTCGACGGACGGGAACAGCGGCGGCGCCAGTGGCGGCGCAGGGGCGAGCCGCGGCCGCGCCACCTCCCCGAAAGCCGCACCACCGACCATCGACCCGCCCGCCCCCTGACCGAAAGCTGAGACACCGGCCGCCCCCAACCGGCCCGCCTCCTGACCGAGAGCCGTGGCACCGACCACCGACCGGCCCGCCTCCTGACCGATAGGCGTGACGTGGGCCGTCCCCGACCGGCTCGGCTCCTGATCGGCGTCCCCCGGACGGGCCGGGGCGGGCACGAGCCCGGCACCGGCCTGCGGCGACGTGCCCCGTTCCGCCGCTTCGCCGCGCCGGCCAAGCGCTGCGGGCCGGTCACGCTGGGCAAGCTCTGCGAATCCGTCAGGCGGGGCCGGTTCTGTGGGGTCGTCGCGCTGGGCGGGTTCTGCGGGTTCGTCGTGCCGCGGCGGTCCGATTCGGTCGAGGAGCAGGGCAGGGCCGGCGTGCGTCGCCGGAGCCGAGGTGGGCGCGGAGCCGTTCGGTGCGGGGGTGTTCAGGGGGACGGCGGGGTGGAGCGGCTCGCCCGGCCGCCACGGGCCCCCGGCGGCGAGCGGGGACGCGGCGGTGGCGGCGGGGACGATGGCGCGGACCAGCGCGACCGCGTCCTCGCCCGCCCCGCACTCCAGGAAGACCTCCGCGCCGCGCGCGGCCAGCCCCCGGACGGCCTGGTGGAAGTGCACGGTGACGACCATGGCGTCGGCGGTGACGGCGACGGGGTCGTCGTCGGGGGTGAGCAGGCGTCCCAGCGTCGGGGAGAACACCGGCCAGCGCGCCGGAGCCGTTCTGACGCCGGGCAGGCGGCCTCTCAGCTCGGCGGCCGCGGCGGCGACCGCGGGCGTGTGGGCGGGGTGCGGGACCTGGAGCGGGGCGCTCGTCCAGCCCAGATGCCCGGCGATCCGGGCCGCCTGCGGCATCAGCTCGCGCGGCCCCGACAGGACGCACCGCCGCGGCGTGTCGTCGCAGCCGACCACGAGATGGGGATGGTCGAGCAGCGCGACCAGGCGCCGGGCCTGCACGGCGGAGACGTCGAGGGACATCATCGTGCCCGGCCAGTCCAGGCCGGTCAGTGCGCGGCTGCGTGCGCAGGCCAGGCGCGCGCCGTCGCCCGCGCTCAGCACCCCGGCGGCGACCAGGGCCCACAGCTCCCCGAGGCCGTGGCCCACCAGCGCGTACGGCTGGAGCCCCTCCCGTACGAGGGTGTCGAAGGCGGCTAACGACACCGCCATCAGGGCCAGGTAGTGGCTCTCGGGGCCGGGCTGGCGGGGGGCGTCCGGGGTGAGGAGGTAGGCGCTGAGCGGTGGCGAGCCGTACTCGGCGGCGACGGCGTCGATCTCCGGCAGGAGCTCCTGGACGGCCGGCGTACGGGCGGCCAGGGGCGCCAGCACCCCGGCGGCGGGCATGGCTACGCTGCCCGGGAAGACCGCGACGACTTTGCTGCGCATGTAGTCCCTTCCTGGAGGCGGGGCTTTGCGGGACACGGGAAAGGACCGGCGAAGGACGCGTCTTCGCGAACTGTTCGCACCCGTCGCCGGTGTCCGTCCGGCCGAACGACTGATACCGCTCGCACACGATAAGTAGTCGTGTCATTGCGACACGTCACCCTATCGACGGAGAAACTCGCCTATAGCCGTCCGCACCTCTTGCGACGCAGGCCCTGAAGTGTGCACTCGCCTCGCACCATCACTGTGCGTGATTGGTTAGTCACTTATGGCGATCGGGATTCTGGGGAGCGCGCCCGTCCTGGTGATACGAACGGGTGGGTCAGTGCGACCCCGGGGGGTGCGCGATGGAATTCTGCCCGGAAGAGCTCGGCGGCCACGGTGCCGACGGACGAGCCGGGCCCGCCGCCGGGCGCGGCGTGCTGCACGGCGCGTTCGCGGTGCTGGAGGAGCTCGCGCGGGTGGAGGAGGCCGGGCTGACGCAGCTCGCCGTGGCCACCGGCCTGCCCAAGGCGACCGCCCACCGGTTGTTGTGCCGGCTCACCGACCTCGGCCTGGTCCACCGCGAGGACGGCCGCTACCGCATCGGCACGCGGATGTTCCGCTGGGGTCAGCGCTGGTCACCGGCCCAGGTGCTGAGCACGGCCGCCGTGCGGCCGCTGCGCCGGCTGGCCGCCGCCGGATGCGCGGTGACCATCGCGGTCAGGGACGGCGACGACGTCATCGTCGTCTCGGGCATCGGCGACCCGGCCGTGGACGAGGTCTTTCGCATGCGTCCCGGCCTGGTGCTGCCGGCGGCCAGCGCCGCGGAGGTCGTGCTGGCGGTGGGCAACCCGGCGTCGGGCCGCCGTCCTGACCCCGGCTGGAGCCTGCCGGAGGGGCACTCCCCCGCCGAGTGGGCGCGGCGGGTCGGCGACGCCCGCGAGCGGCGGGTGGCCTTCGACTTCGAGGCGGCCCTGCCGCCCCTGGGATGTGTGGCCGCCCCCGTCCGCGCGCCGACCGGGGCCGTGGTGGCCGCGGCGGCCGTCGTGGTGGTCGGCACGTCCCGGCTGCCCTTGCTGGCCGACGCCGTGCGCGAGACGGCGGCGTGCATCAGCGCCAATCTGGCCCGGGTGCCGGGAGCGGGCCGCGCCCTGAGCCTGCTGGCCGCCCCGGAAGCCCCGCCACGCGACCGGTGAGCCCCGGCCCATGGCCGGAAGTCCCGCCACGCGACCGCTGAGCCCAGCCCATTGCCGGAAGTCCCGCCCATAGGAGGCCGCCCGCCGTCCCAAGGCCGTCCGAAGGGGGGACCGGCGGCCGTCGCCGCCGGTCAGGGCCGGGCGGTCCGGGGAGGCGTCAGGCGTCGAAGTCGATGACCAGCCGCCCCAGCCGGGCCCGCAGCGGGACGCTGTCGGCGTGCGCGAGCCGCTCGCCCACCGGGATCCGCTGCGGCGCGCCACCCCCGGCCGCGTCGATGACGACCGTCTCGTCGGCGGTGCCGGGGTCGGTGCGGTAGCGTTCGCGCTCCTCCACCAGGAGGCGGTACTGCCAGACGATGTCCAGCACCGCCGGCGGGATCACCGCCGACCACTGGTAGCCGGTCTGGGCCGTGCCGCAGGTCAGTTCGGCTCTGATCGGCGTGTCCGTCCAGTCCAGTTCTTCGGCGCTGGTGAAGGGCCGCCGCTGGACGGTCGCGGTGACGCGGTGGCTCGCCGCGACCCCGGGCAGCCCGGCACCGGCCTGCGCGCCGAGCTCGGTGGCGGCGGCGGGCCCGGCGAGGACGACGCGCAATCCCCCGCCGGACACCTCCTCGACCGTCAGGGTCCGGCGCGGCACGAGCTGCGCGAACTCGGCCTGCACCACCGGCGACAGCTCCAGCCCCGTCAGCGCGTGCGGCTGGTAGCGGGCCAGGGCCAGGCGCAGGTACGGGAAGCAGGCCGACGCCTGCCCGGCCGCGCCCAGGTCCACGTCCACGTCGGCGAACCACAGGCGCTTGGCCGCGTCGTACGACGGCTCGTACGCCACGACCGCCCCGGTCAGCTCGCGGCCCTCCCTGGACTCGGCCAGCCGCAGCCCGACGGCGGTGACGGGTCCGGGGAAGTTGCCGGGTGCGGGCGGGGGCAGCACGGTCGCGTCCGACCAGACGGGATCGGTGCCCCACCGGGTCGCCAGCCGGCCGGGCAGCGCGTCGCCCCCGGGCGGGTCGAGCACGACCGCCAGCAACTCGTCGTCGCCGGAGGAGAACCACGGCCGGTCCAGGTGGACCCGGACGCCGGCCCCGTCGCGTACCGACACGAAGCGCCGCTCGCGGCGGTCCTGCTGCCGGCTCCACCGGAAGGTGGGCAGCAGGTACGACGGTTTCGGCGGCTCCGGCCGCCTGCTCGCGGGCACCGGCCAGCCCCGCCCGGACGGCCCTGCGCTCGGCTCGCCGGCGCTGGTGACCAGGCCCGGGTCGGCGGTGATCGACGGGTGGAAGTACTCGCGGAACCGGGTGGTGGCGGTCGGCCGGTAGGCGACGTTGCGGTGCAGCGTGTCGCCGAAGTCATGGCGGAGCGGGGTGGCCGAGTGCGGCAGGCGCACCTCGTCGCGGTCGGCGTAGGCCAGCTCGACCCGGCCGACGTGGGCGTGCTCCCTGATCCGGCGGGGGGCCGGTTCGGTGACGTCGTCGATCCAGCGCGTCCAGGTGGCGTCGATGTCGACGTGCCCGGTGCTGCGCGGGTGCGCGCGCAGGGCGCCGCGCAGGTCGGCGAAGGTCTGTTCGGGGTCGCGGGCGAAGTCCAGCCCGGCGAGCGCGGGCGGCGACAACGGGCGTTCGACGGCGTGCACGAGGCGCAGCTCCGTGTACGGGGTGAGCAGCCAGTTCAGCCCGGCGACGGTCTCCTCGGCGATCAGCTCACGTTCGGCGTCGGTCAGGTCGCGCCAGAAGTCCGAGACGAGCAGGCGCTGCCAGACGGGCAGCAGGGCGAGGTCGGCCGCGGTGAGCCGGCAGCTGAGCCGTACGGTCGCCGTCTCGGCCTTGGGCAGGTGGACGGTGAGCCGGCGCGGGACGTCCTGCCATCGCGGCGGCCCGTCCCCCTCCTCGATCCGCAGGGTGAACGGCGCCGCGTCCGGCCAGGCGTCGTGGAAGCCGTCGTAGAAGGAGACGGGATGAAGGGGCGGCGCGCCCGGCAGTCCGTACAGCGTGACGCCCCTGGCCAGGACGTCGGGCAGGTACGGCAGGATCAGCTCGGCGGCGGTGTGCACGACGAACTCGCCCCGCTTCAGCCCGGCGCCGCGCGCCACGGGCAGCCGGGTGACCGGCTCGGGGTCGGCGGCGTCGTGCTTGGCGACCGCGATCTCGCCGAAGAACAGCAGGTCGCGGGTGCGGCGCGGGTCGTCGGCGTAGCTCACCACGGTGTCGAGGAACGTGCCGGACTCGCGCGCGGCGGCCGTGAAGAACCTTCTGCGCACCTCCTGCGGCCGGTCGCCGCCGATGGCGTCGTCGAAGCGGCCGTGCCGCTCGGCCATCTGCAGCGACGTCTTGGGCGGGGCGACGAACCGCTCGTCGTAGTAGACGTACCGGCGGCTCAGCCCGTCGGCGGCGGGCGGGTGGTCGGTGTGGCCGGGGACGTCCTGGCGGTCGAGGGCCCACTCCCAGGCGGGCACGTCGCGTCCGTCGGCCGTGACGGTGCTCCGGATGACCAGGCACTGGCTGGACTCGCCCTCGTTGAACGGCTTGCGCTCGACGATCACCGGCGGCGGCACCGGCTCCCACCGCGAGTACGTGATCGCCCGCGACAACGCGGACGCGGGCGCCTGCGCCTCCGGGGCCAGGGCGTTGCCCGCCAGGTCCACGACGCGGGCCCGCAGCCGGTAGGTGCGCCCGTACCGGAGCGCCGGCAGCGAGCCGGGCACCGGCGTGAACTTGGTGTCGAGCGGGAAGTTCGCGTCCACCTCCGGATCGGCGACGACCGGCCGGCCGAACCTGTCCAGCGTGCGGCCGGGCAGCGGGGCGGCCAGGCTCCAGCCGTCCCAGCCGAACAGCGCCTGGTGCACGTACAGCTCGTCGGTCCTGGTCGCGTCGCGGGTGACGGCGCTGGCCCGGACCGCGCCCTCGTCGTCGGCGATCCCCTCGATCCAGTACGGCGGCTGCCCGCCGCGGCGGATGAGGTAGGAGCCCCGGCGGCGGCACAGGGAGAGCCAGCCGGTGACCGCGCCGTCCGGGCCGACGACCCCGGCGTCCACGCGGAACCCGCGGACCAGGTGCC
Organism: Nonomuraea sp. NPDC049637; assembly: GCF_040675235.1. Taxonomy (NCBI): domain Bacteria; kingdom Bacillati; phylum Actinomycetota; class Actinomycetes; order Streptosporangiales; family Streptosporangiaceae; genus Nonomuraea; species Nonomuraea sp. NPDC049637. The sequence continues at coordinate 59,471 of NZ_JBFAOM010000028.1, read as the reverse complement.
CGGCGTGCAGCTCGGGCACCTGGTCGGCCGATCCACGCTGGTGGGCGGCGTCGTCGCCGATCTGGGCGGCCAGCCAGGCGTCCCGTCCGCGGTGGAAGACGGTGAGCCCGGCGCCCTGGAGCGCCGTCGTGCCGGTGCCCAGGTGCTGGGCGCTCGGCTGGCCGCTCGGCCCGCTCAGCCCGTGCATGCGCTCGATCAGCGCGGTGAAGTCGGCCGCCTTGATGGCCGAGCCGTCGATGTCGGCGTCGGTGACCGTCCAGTCGTCGCCGCCCAGGCCGAGCCAGCCGCCCTGGACGGGGTGCCCCGGCGGCGACGCGGCGGTGAAGCGCTCCCCCGGCGCGAAGTCGTAGAGCGTCCACGGCCGCAGCCGGTCGGTGTCGAACGGCGGTGGCACGTCCTCGAACGCCACCCGCAGCCGTCCGGCGGCGGCGAGCCCCGGCGGCACGGGGACGACGAGGTCGAGGACGAGCCCGAGCCGGCGGCACAGCTCCGGATAGTCGGCCAGGAAGCCGCAGACGCCGTGGAACTCCACGTCGGGCGGCTCCGGCCGGGCCCCGCCGGCCGCCGCGCCCGCCGGGCCGCCGCCGTCGCCGGGGGGTTTGGGCCGGTCGTAGAACCTGACGGCCTCGGCCAGCGCGAACCTCGTCTCGTCGCTGCGGTAGGCCTCGCTCGTCCGGTCGAGGGTGGCCGGGCCGGAGTCGGCGGCGGCGCGGACGCCCCCGCCGATCATGCCGTCGATGGCCCGGTAGGCGGCCTGGGGGTCGCCGCTGAACCTGCTCATCTCGCCGACCACCGGGAGCTCGCGGACCAGACCGGTGTACGGCTGACGCCAGGGCCGTCGCAGGGGGCCGTCCCCGCGCCGGCCGAGGGCGGCCTCGCCGCTTCCCGGAGGCGTGAGGCGGTCGCTGATCACGGCCTGGCCGATCTGGTCGTACAGCGTGGCGATGCGCTCGTGGACCAGCGCCGCGGGGAACGACCGCAACACCCGCACGCCCGGCGAACCGGCCGCGACCGCCGCGCCGAGGGCGGCGGCGGCCAGGGAGCGCGACCGCACCGGCGAGGCGGCCGGGAAGAGTCTGCCCCACAGGTCGGAGTCGGGGGCGGGGGATCGCGGGTCGGGGTGTGGGACGACCGGGGCCGCGTGGCCGTCCCACACGATTCGCAGGGCCGGCAGGACGGTCTCGCGCAACGTCCTCGGCCAGTCGGTGAACTCCGCGACGTCGTCGAGCCGGCCGCGCGGCGCCTCCAGCCGGGGCCCGACGGCCACCGACAACCGGACCTCGCCCGGTCCGGCCACCCCGGCCGGCAACGCCGTCCACAGAACCTTGAACGTGCCCATGCGCTCCCCCGTACTCTGTCCGGTCCGTTCGCTCATGTCAGGCCACCTCCGCGAAGGCGCCGCAGTACTCGGCGACCGGGTCTCGTCGCGCGCCGGTGACCGGATCCCGGTACGGCGCCATCATCTGGGCGAAGGTGGCCGCGGAGCCGGCCGTCTCGCCGCCGTCCATGACCGCTCCCGCGGCGAGCTCCGCGGCGGCGGTCAGTGACCGGGCGCCGCCGAACCGCTTCTCGCAGCTGATCTCGACGGACTCCTCGAAGAACCCGATCTCGATGGTGATCGTGATCCGCGCCCGGCCGACCGCGTCGCCGCCCTCGTACCCCAGCTCCAGGTAGAGCTCGATCGAGGCGGAGACCAGGCCGAGGACGTCCACCTCGCCGCGGGCGCGGAAGTAGCCGAACAGGACGGCCTGCCCGGTCGCGGCGTCGAGGTGGAAGTAGATCCCGGCCATCACCGACACGCTGCCGCTGGCCACCCCGAAGTCCACGGACGCCGCCGCCCCGAACTCCAGGCCGGCGTCCAGCGCGCGGACCCCGTCGGGCGACAGCACGATCCCGAACCAGCCGCCGCCGCCGAACAGCGAGACGGTGAGCCGGAACGGCGCGTCCCTGCGGCAGAACGCGAACCCGATCTCCAGCGGCCGGGTGCCCGCGAACGGCAGGTCCAGGTAGGCGTTGAGAGAGATGTTCGCCAGGCTGAAGACGCCGATCGCCAGGTTCGGCAGCGGCATCCCGTACCTGGCCAGCACGCCGCGCGGGGAGACGTCGAGCGTCGGCGGGTCGCTGAACCCGTCGAGCGGGATGATCCGGCGCAGCGTCTCGACGAACGACAGCGCCCCGATGAACTCGACGTCGCGGAACGCCACCTCGACGTCGGGCTTCTCGCCCGCCCGCATGGTGAACCTGATCCGCCGGAAGTCCAGCCGCATCGCCTCCAGCACGCCCGGCAGCAGCACCAGGTCGAACTCCTCCAGCGTGCAGGTCACGTCGGCGGCCGGAGGCGTGTCCGGCCGCAGCCCGGCGCGCAGGTCGACGACCACGGAGAAGCGGCCCTTGCGCGCCGGGTCGCCGTGGCCGTCGTGCGGGACGAAGATCGGCTGCTCGCCCTCGCGCAACGACCAGGGCTGGATGTCGGGCGTCCACTCCAGCCGGGCGGCGACGGACTCCGGCAGCCGCAGGCCGGCTCCGGCGCTCTCGATCGCCCGCCGCAGCGGCAGCACCCCGGCGGGGGCGTCGTCCCAGATGGCGAGGGCCTGTCGCAGGTGGCCGAGCAGGGTGACGACGGCGTGGTCCACGTCGGCGGGAAGGCCGGCGCCGAGCGCGTCGAGGGCGGCGCTGAAGTCGCGGAAGGCCGCGTCCACCCGGCCGAGGTCGGCCGTTCCCGCGATGAACGCCTCGACGGCGGCGGCGAGGGTCAGCGCGGTGGTCCGTACCCGCTCGGCCGCGGCGGCCACCGCCGGGAAGCGGGCGGCCACCTCGGTGAGCCGGCGTTCGGCGCGGCGCAGGTCGGTGAGGAAGGCGGTGGCGGCGTTGAGGGTCTGCGTGACGAACCGCGGCGCCTTCAGCTCCTCGTCCAGGCCGGCGGCCTTGACCAGGGCGGACAGCGGGATGACGCCGAACAGCTTCGCGCCGATCGCGTCGAAGAAGTCCGAGGGCCGGAAGGTGCCGTCGGCGACCGTGCCGAGCGGGTCGGCCGCCGCGGCGGGCGTTCCGGCGGGTGTTCTGGCGGCGCTGACCGGGCCGGTCAGCCGGGACAGGCCCGCGACGGTGAACGTGGGCGCGGCCAGGCCGCCGGCGCGGTCCCGCTGGTCGTCGAAGTCCATGACCAGCGGGGACGTGCCGCTGACCAGCTCCAGGAACACCTCGCCGGGGTTGACGGGGTCGCCGGGCCGGTCGGGCGTCCGGTCGAAGGCGGCCAGCCGGTAGCGCCGGGCGTACCGGACCGGGCGGGGCCCGGACGCGCCGGTGAGCCTGCTCACGGCCGGGACCACCGCCGACGCCCAGCGCAGCACCGGCAGGAAGCCGGGGATCCGCTGGTGGAGCTGGTCCTCGCGGTCCGTCGGCAGGGCCGTCCCCCAGACGAGGGTCGCGGCCTCGACGGTGGTGTCGTCGGGCGCGGCGGGCGCGGCGACGGCGACCCGGGCGCCGTGCAGGTCGGCGCTCAGCCGGTCCGGCGGCGCCTCTGCCGGACCGGGGTCCAGGGCGTTGTACGCCGCTGCCGCCGCCACCAGGTCGGCGCCCTTGTTGAAGTTCTCGGTGAGGAACAGCAGCGGAGTGCTGAACTCGGTCACCCGTCCGGCCAGGTCGGTCGCGCGCACCTGGAACAGGAACGGGTCCTGGTCGCGGACGGCGGGGAAGAAGGCGTGCTGCCCTTCGCGCACCGGCAGGACGTCGGCGGGCGGCGAGAGGTCGGGGGTGACCAGGGTCAGCAGTTCGACCCGCCGGAACGGGAACTGGGCGTCGAGCCGTTCGCCGTCGGCGTCGCGGCGGGCCGCGCCGGGCGGGAAGTCCCTGACCGGTTCGCGGCAGGTGATGAAGATGCGCTGGGCCAGGTAGGCGGGATGTTCCGGGCGGTCGGGGTCGAACTTCCGCTCGGTCACCTTCACCAGGTCCGCGCGGTGCCCGAAGGGGCACAGGTAGCCCGAGTAGAGCACCCGTACGTAGTGGTCGCGGCCCATGGCCGCGCGGTGCCGCCACTGGCTGACGTTCGTGATCGCCGGGCGGGGGTCCCAGCTGCCGAGGGCGTCGAGCCAGCCGCCGAGGGCGGACAGGATCAGGTGGCCGACCTCGACGGGCACCGGCACGTACGGCTGGTGCCCCGGCTCGGTGAACAGCCCGCGGTCGCTGGTGAGGTGGACGAGCGCGGCCCGGTCGGCGGGCGTCAATGACGTGGGAAGCGGGTCGGGCGGCGGATCGACCGGCGTGTCGCCGGGGAAGTCCCTGGTCCACACGGCCCTGGCCCGTGTGTCGCGCAGCCGCGTGTGCCACAGCTCCACCCGGTCCGCCTCGTCGGCGGGGGCCGTGCGGTGCGTCCAGCGCACGTCGGGGGGCGGTGACAGCAGCAGCCGGTACGGCAGCTCGATCGCGGTCCGCGGATCCCCCTCCGGGTCGCGCAGCGGGTCGGCCGGGCCCTGGTCGCCCACCGTGCGCAGCGGCAGCCGTCTCATGGCCGCCAGCAGGCCCGCGGCGGTGTACGGCACCTCGTCCTCGGGCCCCACGACGAAGACGAGCGTGCTGCGCCCGCTGATCCGGGAGACGACGGGAGGCGCCGGATGGGGCCGCACCGGGACGGGGTCGGGCAGCCCGGCCCCGGCCGATTCGAAGAACGCCTGCTCCACGATGTGCTGGGCGGCGAACGTGACGACGATCAGCCCCTCGCGCTCCGGCACGGTCCTGACCAGGATCCGGCCGGCCGCCGGGCGCTTGAACGACAGGCCGGGAAAACCGAAGCGCAGATCCGCCAGGTCGGCGGTGCGGACCAGGCGGACCTGCTCCGGCTCCTCCGCAGGACCGGTCAAGGCTTCACCACCCTTTCCGCTCAGCCGACGAAGGGGGACGCGAAGGCGAACTGTTCCCGGTGGACCAGGTCGGTGACCTGGACGGAGCCCACGCCGCGGTCGAACTGGAAGGGGTTGTCGTCGGGGACGCTCCGCGTGCCGCAGAACGCGGTCTGCCCGTTCTGGAGGTGGATGGCGGTGCACCGGGCGTTGCCGGGGAGCGGGTCGAGCGTGGCGGTCAGGGTCTCGACCTCGACCGCGGAACCCGTGCCGTTGAAGACCTCGGTCTGGGCCTGCTTCCAGGAGGCGCCGGTGCCCCAGATGCAGGCCCGGGCCGACAGGCCGGGGAAGACCGCGCTGGAGACCCAGCTCCCGCAGGTCGGGTCGGCCGCGGCCCGGACGCTGCTCGCGTCGGCCGCACCGGGCGCCGTCACCGCCGCCCCCGCCACCGCCGTCGCGATGAGGGCCCGGGACAGGGCCCTCGCCGTTCTGTCGTTCATCGTGCTCGTCCTTCCGTGGGACGGTATGACCGCCCGAGCGTTTCGTCGCCCTGCGTGAGCGGTCACTTACGTCGCGTCCATGCTGTTGGGCCGGAAGGGCGGCGGGCAACGTTCGGTCCACTCAGCGGACCGGCCGCCCGCGGCGCGTCGGCGCAGCTCACGGGGTAGGGCCCTGGGCATGCCCGAAGGACATCTCATCCACCGGCACGCCGCCGGGCAGCACGCGGACCTGGCCGGCCGGACGGTGCTCGCCGCTGGACCGCAGGGGCGGTTCGACGCGCGGCCGTGGGACGGACGCGTGCTGACGGAGGTGGAGGCGCTCGGCAAGCACCTGCTGTACCACTTCGCGGACGCGCCGACGGTGCACGTCCACCTGGGCATGCGGGGGATCTTCCTGCGGCACGACGACCCCGGGACGTCGCCGCGGCCCGGCACCCGGTTGCGGCTGGCGACCGGCGAGGTGGCCTACGACCTGATCGCGGCCGTGCTGGACCAGAAGGTGTGGTCGGGCATCGGCAACGCGTGGCGGGCCGAGCTGCTGTTCCTCGTCGGCCTGCATCCGAACGCCCGCGGCGTCCGCGCCGAGACCGCCGGGCGGCTGTGGGACGCGGCGGTCAGGTATCTCGCCCTCGGCCGGGACGCCGGGCAGGTGGTGAGTGACCCGGAGGCCCCCTCCGAGCGCTGGGTGTACCGGCGCGAGCACTGCCGAAGCTGCGGCGCACCCGTGCTGACCTGGCAACTCGCGTCCCGGACCGCATATTCTTGCCCCATGGAACAGCCGGAGCGGCCGTGACCGGCCTCCTCGACGTCCGGCGCATCTACGCCGAGCCCGCGGCCGCCGCGCTGCCGCGCGGTCGGGAGATCCTCGCCAGGTTCCCCGGCGCCGAGATCGTCGAGGTCGAGAGCCACCACCGCATCCCCGAGCTGTACGGCGACGAGGCGAACGTGGCCCGCTGGGTGCGCATCAAGACCGAGGCGCTCGTGCTCGGCGTCAAGAAGTCGCTGACGGCCCGGCCCAACGGCCGCTCGGCCGACTTCATCGCGCCCTCCACGGCCAACGGCTGCGCGATGGCGTGCGCCTACTGCTACGTGCCCCGCCGCAAGGGGTACAGCAACCCGATCACGGTGTTCGCCAACATCGACCAGATCACCGGCTACCTGCGGCGGCACGCCGGCCGCCAGGGCGTCAAGCCCCGGCCCGACCAGGTCGATCCCCGCCTGTGGGTGTACGACATCGGCGAGAACTCCGACTGCTCGCTCGACGCCACGATCTGCGACAACGTCCGGGACCTGGTCGAGCTCTTCCGCGACCTGCCCAACGCCAAGGCCAGCTTCGCCACCAAGTACGTCAACCGCGACCTGCTCGGCTGGGACCCGCGGGGGCGTACGCGGGTGCGGTTCAGCCTCATGCCCGCCGCCGACTCCAAGCTCCTGGACATCCGCACCTCGCCGGTCGCCGAGCGCATCGACGCGATCAACGACTTCGTCGCGGCCGGTTACGAGGTCCACGTCAACCTGAGCCCGGTGGTGGTCCGGGACGGCTGGCTGGAGGACTGGGCCGAGCTGCTGGAGCGGCTCGACGACGCGCTGTCGCCCCAGGCCCGCGCCCAGCTCGCCGCCGAGGTGATCTTCCTGACCCACAACGACCGGCTCCACCAGGTCAACCTGGGCTGGCACCCGAAGGCCGAGGAGGTGTTGTGGCGGCCTGAGCTGCAGCAGGCCAAACGGTCGGAGACGGGCGGCTGGAACGTCCGCTACCGCAACGGCCACAAGGGCCGCTACGTCGCCGCCCTGACCGGGCTGATCGCCGCCAGGCTCCCCTACTGCCGCGTCCGCTACGCCTTCTGACGGCCCGCCCCGGCCCCCGGTCCGGGGAACCAGGCGCCGACCGCCTCCCGGCCCGCCACCGTCAGGCCGGGACGCCGACCGGCTCCCGTCCCGGCGGCGCCGTCAGGCCGACGAGCCGACCTGCGGGGCGCGGCCGGTGCTCGGCCGGCCGCGCGCCTCGCGGACGAAGGTCAGCGCCACCGCGCCCGCCACGGGCCCGGCGGCCAGGGTGGCGAACGCGGCGGAGAAGGAGCCGCTGGCCTGGTAGACCGCCCCCACGACGACCGGCACGGTCACGCTGCCCAGCTGCGCCACCGCGTTCGTCGCGCCCGCCGCCGAGCCGGCCAGCGCCGTCCCGGACAGGCCGGGCACCATGGCGATCAGCAACGGCGAGTACAGGTACGCGCCCAGCCCCGCGAACCCGGCCGTCACCAGGAACGCCGTCTCCGTCTCCATGCGGCCGAACAGCAGCAGGCAGCCGGCGAAGGCGACCAGCACGGCGACCGCCGGGCGTTTGCGTCCGCGTCCGGCCAGGTCGGTGGCCAGGCCGATGACCGGTTTGCCCACCGCGCCCGCCGCCGCGAACACCACGACGACCGTGCCCGCCGCCACCGGGTCGAGCCCGTGCCCCTTCACCATGAGGGTGTTGGACCAGGTCACGAAGCCGTACGTGCCCCACAGCCCGCCGAAGCCGGCCAGGCCGATCAGCAGCAGGTCCCGGTCGCGGGCCAGGCCGCGCAGCGGCGGGCGCGCGGCCGGCGCGGCCGCCGGCTCGCGCCGGTCGCGCAGCAGGGTCAGGCACACCAGCGCGAGCCCCATCGACACGATCCCGAACAGCTGGTACGAGGCCCGCCAGTCGTACCACTGGATCAGCCGGGGCACGAGCACGTTGGCGATCACCGTGCCGAGCGAGGACGCCATGGTGAACACGCCCATCGCCAGCCCGCGCTCCCGCTCGCCGAACCAGGACGCGATGAGCTTGACGCCCGCCGCGAAGTCGGCCCCCGCGCAGAGCCCGATCAGCGCCTGCACCGCGATCCCCGCCCCGGCGGACGGCACGGACCCGAACACGATCATGAAGCCGCCCGCCGTGAACAACGACCCCGACAACACGACCCGGCTGCCGATCCGGTCGCCGAGCAGCCCGCCGCCGATGTTGGACAGCACGTAGCCGACGTAGTACGCCGTCGCGAACGCCCCCAGCCCGGCCAGCGACACCCCCAGCGCCTCGCCCGCCTGCAGCGACGCGGGCCCCCAGGTGGAACGGTCGACGGAGGTCATGGTGAGCGAGGCCCAGCAGAGCAGCAGCACGACCCACCGCCGCGGGGACCGGAGCTCGACCGACGGTGACCCTGTGTAATCGCTCACGTGCGGTCACGCTACTGCTTCACACCACGCCATGTGACTCTCTGTACTTGAGCTATAACAATCTGCTACTGTCGGCGGTCCTTCCAGACCACGTCGAGGGGACCTCGAAATGTTCAAGAGAAGACGCGGATCAGCCGGCCTCGCGATCGCCGCCGTGGCCGGCGTGCTGGCCTCCGCCGCGCTGGCCGGGCCGGCCCGCGCGGCCGCTCCCGTACCGCTGCCCCACCCCTACCCCGGCTTCGGCCCCGCCTGGCCGGCCCCGGCGGGCCCGGCCCACGTCAACGACCAGGCCGCCCGCGGCGGCCAGGGCCTGCTGAACAAGATCGCCTCCGGGGTGTCGTGACCCCCGCACCGGCGCAGGCGCCGGGCGTCGGCCTACGGCGACGCCCGGCCCGTCCACTCCGCCGGGAACCCTCCGCCTGACCACCCGCGGAGCCGACGCGGCACGCGGATCAGGCGCCGGGCGCTTCCCCGGGCTCGCCGGCGAAGTGCCGCAGAACCATCTCGGTCAGCGCGTCGACGTCGGCCTCGACCATCGGCTCGCCGGTCATGCCCATCCGGTGCAGCAAGGTGCCGACGACGATGTCGATGTAGAGCAGGACGCGCTGCTCCGGCTCGCCGAGCGCCTCCTGGAGCGCGAGCCGGTACGGATCCTGGAACCGGGTGGACAGGACCTCGCGCAGGGCCGGATCGCTGACGGCGTCGCTGAACACGCCCGCGAACGCGTCGCCCGTGCCCGGCTCGCTGATCTTCCCCGCGATCCAGCGGATGGTCGAGGACATGATCTCGGCCCGGCCGGCGCCCTCCAGCGGCGCCGGGCCGAACGCGTCGAGCAGGCAGTCGACGATCAGCTCGCCCTTCGTCGGCCAGCGCCGGTAGACCGTCGTCTTGGCCACGCCGGCCGCGGCGGCGATGCGCTCGACGGTGGCCCGCGCGTAGCCGAGCTCGTGGACGGTGCGCAACGTGGCGGCGAACACCTCGGCGTTGACGCCGGAGCGCGGGCGACCGGGCGGTCTGGCGGAAGGGCTCGCTCGGGTCATGCCTGAACGATAACTTATTGCGCTACCATAAGTATCGATACTTTAGGTAGCGGAATTGGAGGACCCATGACCGGCAGCCGCGATCCGAGCCGGGAACACCGGCCCACCCCCGAGCCGCCCGGGTCACGCGCGGCCGTCCCCGTGCCGCCCGCGGCCGTCCCGCCGCCGGAACCGGGCACGGGCGGGCTGCTGCGGCCGCACGTGCCGGCGTTCGTCGCCGTCGTCGTGTCGCAGGTGATCGGCGCGGTCGCGGGCCTGGCGCCGCTGCTGGCGGTCGTCGAGGTGGGCCGCGTCCTGCTGTCGCCGGGCCCGGTGGACGCCGATCGTGTCCGGATCGCGGTGCTCGCGGGCGTGGCCGGGCTGTTCGTGCGGCTGCTGCTGACGGGCGCGTCGTCGGGGCTCGGGCACGTGCTCGACGGCCGGGTGCAGCTGTCGTTACGTCGGCGGCTGGCGGACCGGCTCGGGCGCGTGCCGCTCGGCTGGTTGTCCACCCGCCGCACCGGCGAGCTGGCCAAGGTGGTGGGCGAGGACGTCAGCGCGGTGCATCCGTTCATCGCCCACGCCCCCGGCGACCTGGCCGCGGCGTTCGTGGTGCCGGCGGTGTCGCTGGCCTACCTGCTGACCGTCGACTGGCGGCTCACCCTGATCACGCTGATCCCGGTGGCGCTGGCCCTGGGCCTGGGCTACGACCTGGCGCTCTGGCGCGCCTACCGCGGCGTGCCCCTGTCCTGAGCGGGACGCGGGTCAGCGCCGCAGCCTCGGGTCGCGGGTGGGGTCGGCGTACATGCGCGGGCAGCCGCGGCCGACGGCTTTCGGACGCAGTTCGTAGTGCCAGGGCTCGTTGCGGTAGATCTGGCACAGCCCGTACGCGGCGCCGTGCGCCGACAACCATCCGGCGGCGGCCGCCCCCAGGTCGACCGCGTCCCCGGACACGTGCAACGACCTGTCCGGGGAGGCGACCCATCGGGCGGCCTCCCGCGCCGAGCCGTACCGGGCGACCGCCTCGAGGCGCAGCCGCTCCTGGTAGGCCGGGGAACGCCGGCCGCTGTTGACGACGAACTCGACGCCGTCGCCCGCCGCCGCGGCCGCCGCCCGGCGCAGGGCCCGGAGCAGGTCGGCGTCGAGGCCGGCGACGGCCGGGACCCCGTCGTCGAAGACCGTCGCGCCGTCGGGCACGGCCCCCTCGGCCTCCTCGTACGCCGAGACGGCCGGGGACGTCGCCGCCTGATGCACGACGACGCCGGAGGCGAGCGTCACACCGAGGACGACGAGCGCGGCCACCAGGGCCGGTCGGGCCAGGCGGGCTGCCGTTCGTGCTGGTCCGCTGGGTATCATGCCGCCAGTCAAGGCAGCGGGCCGTTGCCGGCCCGTATGGGATTTTTCATATGCCGGCGATAGGCCCCGGGCCGTACGGTCAGGGGTATGCGGGTACTGATCGTGGAGGACGAGCCCTATCTGGCGGAAGCCGTCCGCGACGGCCTGCGCCTGGAGGCGATCGCCGCCGACATCGCCGGCGACGGGAACACCGCCCTGGAGCTGCTGAGCGTCAACGCCTACGACATCGCCGTCCTCGACCGCGACATCCCGGGCCCTTCGGGCGACGAGATCGCCGGGCACATCGTCGCCTCCGGGAGCGGCATGCCCATCCTCATGCTCACCGCCGCCGACCGGCTCGACGACAAGGCCAGCGGCTTCGAACTCGGCGCCGACGACTACCTCACCAAGCCCTTCGAGCTGCGCGAACTCGTGCTCCGCCTCAGAGCGCTCGACCGCAGGCGGGCCCACAGCAGGCCGCCGGTGCACGAGATCGCGGGCCTGCGCCTGGACCCGTTCCGCCGCGAGGTCTTCCGCGACGGCCGCTACGTCGCGCTCACCCGCAAGCAGTTCGCCGTGCTCGAAGTCCTCGTCGCGGCCGAGGGCGGGGTCGTCAGCGCCGAAGAGCTCCTGGAGCGGGCGTGGGACGAGAACGCCGACCCCTTCACCAACGCCGTCCGCATCACGGTCTCGTCCCTGCGCAAGCGCCTGGGCGAGCCCTGGGTGATCGCCACCGTGCCGGGGGTCGGCTACCGCATCGACACGGCGCCGGCGGCCGGGAGCGAGGGGGACGATCGTGGGTAGGGCCCCCGGGCTGAGCGTGCGGCTCAAGCTCACCCTGAGCTACGCCGGGTTCCTCGTGGTCGCGGGCCTCGTGCCGCTCGGCGCCGTCGGGGTGTACTACATGCGCGGTCTGCCCGACGACGCCATCTACTCCACCGGCGACTTCATGGTCAACCGCTCGGCCATCCTGCGGTCGTTCGCCCCGGTCGCGGCTCTCGTGCTGGTGTTCCTGATGGTGTTCGGCCTCGTGGGCGGGTGGCTGCTGGCCGGCCGGATGCTCGCGCCCCTGACCCGCATCACCGACGCCGCCCGCGCAGTCACCGGCGGCTCGCTCTCCCACCGCATCCGGCTGCCGGGCCGCGCGGACGAGCTGCGCGAGCTCGCCGACGCCTTCGACACCATGCTCGTACGGCTCGAGGCGCACGTCGCCGAGCAGCGCAGATTCGCCGCCAACGCCTCCCACGAGCTGCGCACCCCGCTCGCCGTCGCCCGGACGCTGCTCGACGTCGCCCGCACCGACCCCACCCGCGACCCCGCCGAGCTCGTCGACCGCCTCCATCTGGTCAACACCCGGGCGATCGACCTCACCGAGGCGTTGCTCCTGCTCAGCCGTGCCGACCAGCGGTCCTTCCCGCGCGAGCGCGTCGACCTGTCGCTGATCGCCGAGGAGGCCGTCGAGACGCTGCTGCCCCTCGCCGAGCGGCGCGGCCTCGCCGTCGAGACCGCCGGCGACCTGGCCCCCGCCACCGGCTCGCCCGCGCTGCTGCTGCAGATGACGACGAACCTCGTGCACAACGCGATCGTGCACAACCTCGCCGGGCAGGGCATGGTGTGGGTCACGACCGCCGTGCACGCCGGGACGGTGACTCTCACCGTCGAGAACACCGGCGACGAGCTGCACCCGGACGTGGTCCCCACGCTGGTGGAGCCGTTCCGGCGGGGCACCGACCGCGTCCGCGCCGATCACGCGGGGGTCGGGCTGGGCCTGGCGATCGTCGGCAGCATCGTCCGGGCGCACGACGGGGCGCTCGACCTCGTCCCGCGCCCGTCCGGGGGCCTGCGCGTCACCGTGCGCCTCCCGGCGGGCGTCACGGAGGGCACCCCCCGTCGGCGCTCGCCCGCCGCCTGAACTCCGTGGGCGTCAGGCCGGTCGATTCGCCGAAGGCCCGGTAGAAGCTCGACCTCGTCCGGAAGCCGCTGGCGTGCGCGACCCTGTCCACGCCCCAGCCGGTGACCAGCAGCAACCGGCAGGCGTGGGCGACCCGCAGCCGGGTGACGTACTGCCAGAGGGGCATGCCGAGGGCGCGTTTGAAGGCCAGGGCCGCGTAGGTGGGGTGCACCCCGGCGGCTTCGGCGATCTCCTCGACCGTCAGCCGGTCGGTGTAGCGGCGGGCGACGACGGCCAGCATCCGCTCGGCCGATCCGGCCGCCGCCGCTTCGGCGGGCGCCGTCCCGCGCGGCCCGCCGGTCAGGCGGGCCAGCCGGGCGTGCATCTCCAGCAGGCAGACCTCGGCCACGGCGGGGGCCGGCTCGTGGCGCAGCTCCCGGTCCCAGCGGCTCATGAGGAAGCGGTCGTGCTCGCCCTCGGCGGCGGTGCCGTACAGGAACTCTCCCGACAGCGCCCGCTCGACCGCGCCGCGCAGCGGGTCGTGGCCGATGACGGCGCTCAGCGGGACGGTGGCCCACAGGAAGTCCACGCCTTCGGCCGTGAGCAGCCGGTGCGGGTAGCCGCCCCAGAAGACGGCGAGCCGGCCGGGCGGCAGGTCCACCTCGCCGCCGACGGTCGCGTACCTGGCGGTGCCCGACAGGACGAGGTTGAACTCGACCTCGGGGTGGAGGTGGGAGCGGGGCATGGGGCCCGACGTCACGTGGAACGCCTGCAGGCCGATGACCTGGGCGAGAGATCGCACACCTTGAGGATATGCGACATCTGCGATCTTCCGGGTGGATGACCGGAACGACCCCATCACGGCAGAGTGGCGGCATCTCACCACACCCCGGAGGTTCCACCATGTCCGAGCTGGACGACTTCCTGTTCGACCTCAACGGCTACCTCATCCTCAGGAACGCCGTGGACGCGGATCTGCTGCGGCGGCTCAACGAGGAGTTCGACGCCTTCCCCCGCCACCTGGCCAGGGGCGAGTGGTACCGGGGCGCCCAGCGCCGCGACTACACCCCCGAGACCGGCTTCGAGCTGCACCAGGCGGTGGCGGCGGGCCGGCCGTTCGAGGAGCTGGTCGACCACCCGAGCTGGTTCGGCCTGGTCAGGCACTACGCGGGCGAGGAGGACAGCTACATCCCGGGCGTCTTCGTCGACGAGACGATCGCCTCCATCCGCGAGTCGGGCGGGCACCACCCCGTGCACTCCGGCGGCTACCGCACCGCGCTGCGCTGCGGCTACCGCTACGACCACGGCGTCTTCCGGTGCGGCCAGGTCAACATCATCCTCGCGCTGACCGACATCGGCGCGGGCGACGGCGCGACGATGGTGGTGCCGGGCTCGCACAAGTCGAACTTCCGGCACCCGCTGGCCGGCGACTACGCCAGGGGCGACCGCATGGACACCCTGCCGGGCGCGATCCCCGTCCACCTGGACAAGGGCGACGCGCTGCTCTTCGTGGACGGGCTCATGCACGGCGGCTCCACCCGGACCAACCCCGGCGAGCGCCGCGTGGTCATCTACCGCTACGGCCCGGTATGGGCGGGCAGCAGGTACGGCTACGTCCACGACGAGTCCTGGCTCGGCGGCCTGACCGAGCAGCGTCGCAAGGTGCTCTGCCCGGTCCCGCCCGTCCGCGTCGGCGACCCCTGCCCCGCGGAGCCCGGCGACAGGTGAGCCCCGGCCACGCCCCGCGCGCGGGCGTGACCGGGCTCAGCGGCGGGGGCAGGCGAACTCGTCGTGCGGGCCCCAGGTGGTCTTCACGTCGCCGCCGTCGCGGCGGCCGCACTCCATGGCCACCACCGGCCCTTGGGAGGTGTCGCGGAGGATGAGGAACCTCTTGTCGGACGGCACGACGGTCACCGCGCCCGACGCGTTGCGGGGATCGCTCGGGTAGACGATCGTCCCCGTGGCGCCGCGCAGGCCGGCGTCGCCGCCGACGCCGAAGGAGGACAGCACCTGCACCGAGCCCCGCCCGCACCCCGCCGCCTTGTTGAGCTGGCAGACGGTGTTGACGGCCGTGGCCATGGTCATGAGGGCGTCGTAGGCGAGCGGCCCGCGCCAGTGGTCGTACCAGGCGTCGTGGCCGTAGGCGGCGGAGTAGCGGTCGAGGTACTCCTTGCCCATCTCGTTCGGCGGCCGGCTGGGCAGCGCGTGCGCCGAGTAGTAGAGCGTGACGCCGTCGAAGGACAGTTGCTGCGCGCGCGCCACCGTGGTGGTGACGTCGGCCCCGGCCAGCACGGTGAGCGCGCTCGGGCAGGCGTTCTTGCCCTTGACGGTCTGCAGGAAGTCGCGCAGCCGCTGGGCCCGTCCCGGCCAGACGACCAGGGTGCGCCGCGGGTCCTTGGCGACGATCGCGCACGTCTCGTCGGCCAGCGCCGACAGGCTGTAGACCGTCTTGCCGCCGGGCTGGGGGCTCTTGTTCGACGGCGAGAACCACAGCTGGGTGCTCGGCCGGAACTCGGCGGCGAGGTCGTCGCTGAGGGTCTTGCTGTAGTCGTCGTCGGGGTCGCCGAGGATGACGGCCGACGCGGCGGGGGCGCAGGTGCCGTCCTTGGCGGGGATGACGCCGGCGTTCCTGGCGAAGGCCGCGATGAGCCGGGCCTGCTCCGGGTTGTCGTAGGAGACCTGGTGATAGAGCGGGTGCGACTGGAAGGTCTCCGAGGTGGCGCCGATGCCCAGCATGGGCAGGCCGCCGTCGCCGAGGATCCGCTGGGCCTCGATCGTCTCCTTCCTGCTCTCGCCCAGCCCGATGACGCCGAGCACCTTGCGGTCCGGCTGGGCCGCGATCCGGCGCGCCATCTCGGGCGCCTTCGCGTACCCGGCGCCGGCCTCCTGGACGTTCACCCGCACGAAGACGTTGCCGTCGTAGTTGCGCCGGCTGTGCGGGGTGGCCTCGGCCATGTCGTTCATCTTCTGCTGGGCCAGCCGGATCCCGCGCAGTTCGGGGAGCACGCCGTTGTACTCGGGGTGCTCGAAGGTCACGACGCCGGAGCCGAGGTACACCACGGTCTTGACGGTGTACCCCTGCTTCTCCTTGGCCGCGACTCTGGCGTTCTCGGCCTCGATCCGCTGCTTGTCCGCGGCGTAGAGGCGCTGCGCCCCGGCGGCGTCCGGGACCGGGGAGGGCGGGCCCGCGGAGCCGGGCGCGGGCCGCGCGAGGCAGGAGGTGTCCGGCGGCCGGATCGGGGGCAGCCAGGGAATCGCGAGCACGACCGCCAGCCCGGCCACGGCCAGGCCCTGCGCCACGGCCTCCGTCGTGGCGAGCGCGGGGCTGCCGAGCCGTACGGGGATCCTGGTGCGGCCCGCCAGGGCGGCGGCGTCGAGGCCGTCGGTCCCCTGGATGACGCCCTCCGTCGTGGCAAGGGCCGTCGTGGCAAGGGCCGTCGTGGCAAGGGCCGTCGTGGCAAGGGCCGTCGTGGCGAGGGCCGTCCTGCCGTCGAGAGCGCTCGCCGTCCACCTGAGGTCCGGGCCCGGGGCCTCGGCGTCGGACGCCGGGGCGGCGATCACGATCGTGCGGCGTACGCGGGTGTCCCGTACGGCTTCGGCGACGCGGTCGGTGAGCGCGGCGTCGCCGGTGACGAAGAGCACGAACCTGCTGCGGCGACGCCGCCGCCACGGTGACAGCCTGGGGGTGAAGGCCGCCTCCAGGTCGCGCAGGAGCGCCCGGAGCAGGGCCCCCTCCTGCTTCTCCCGGTCGGGGCCCCACATGAGCCGGCCGGCTTCGGGGAAGAAGTCGGCCTTGTCATGCCCGATGTGGCCGGGGAACCAGCCGCGGGTCCGGCGGCGCCACGACCAGCGGAAGACTCCCCGGATAGCCCAGCCCGCCACGATGAACAGCAGAACCTGGAAAAACAATGACAATCCGCCTACTTGGTTGGCGCTCCGGACGAAATAGGCGAGATTTGGGTGGAGGTCGTGAAAAGCCAGCTCTAGTGCACCGGTTGCCTGCTCACCTTCCTTTATCGCCTTCAACACCCGATAACGGGGAAAACGCACTGTGCCCCAGCCGCGTGGCGTCGTGTTCCCCAGCTGGACGACGATCCCGTCCAGGCCGGTGGCCGCGTCGACCTCGGCGTACGGGACGAGCGGCCGGTCGTCGGCCGTGCGCAGGCGGCGGGCGAGCGCCTTGACCACGACGCCGGGGGCGGCCGCCCGGGTGCCCTTATAGATCTTCACGACGAGCGCCGGAGCGGCCCTGCGTGCCGTGACTCTTTCGTCGATCATCGAGGCGAACGCGTCGAAGTCGCCGTTCGAGGGAGCCATGCACCCAGTATTGGGGGCGCGGGTAATTCGGCCCGCCCGCGATACGAAAGTGAAATCGAACGTTCGCGGCTATCGGCTTGCGCGCAGGAGCGACAGCAGCCCGGCGGTGTCGACGACGTGGGCCGTTCTCGGGAACACGCCGCCCATCAGCGTCCGGTGGAGGTGCGGGTCCGGGTCGGCGACCCCGTCCGACAGCACGTGCAGCCGGTAGTCGCGGTCGGCGGCGTCGGCGACGGTGGACAGGACGGCCCCGCCGGTGGTGAGCCCGGCGACGACCAGCGTGGTGATCCCGCGCTCCCGCAACCGCCGGTCGAGGTCCGTCGTGGACAGCGCGCCGACCCGGGTCTTGCGGACGACCAGGTCCCCGGGCTCGGGCGCGACCCTCGGGTGGAAGTCCGTGCCGGGATCCTCGTGGTGCAGCAGGCGTCCGCGCCCGATGAGCGAGAACGTCGGGTTGGCGGCCGGGATCGCCGCCCAGTCGGCCTCGGTGAAGCCGAGCCGCACGTGGACGACGGCGGCGCCGTGCGCGCGCAGGCCGGCGGCGGCGCCGGCCACCCGGGACAGCAGCGCCTCCTGCTCCTCCGGACCGGGCAGCGAGGCGAGCACGCCCTGCTGGAGGTCCAGAACGAGCAGCGCGGTCGTGCGGGGGTCGAGCTCGGGGGACGTGACGGTCATCGTTGTCTCCTTGGTGATGAGGGGGATTCAGGCGTGGGACGCCGGCACCGGCTCGGGACGGGCCGCGGCGGCGCGCCGGGGAAGCAGCAGCGGGGTCGCCAGCAGGAGCACGCCGGCCAGGCCGATGGCCGTGCGGGGGCCGAGCAGCGCGCCCAGCACCCCCCATGCGGCCGTCAGCAGCGCGGTCGACGCCTTGGTCGTCACCGACCAGGCCGACAGCGTGCGGGTGATCCGGTCGTTCGCGGTGCGTTCGAGGCGGTAGGTGGCCGAGACGGGGTTGAAGACGCCGCAGCAGAGGATGAGCCCGAGTTCGACGCCCATCACCAGCAGCAGCCCGCCGGTGCCCGGCCCCACGAAGGCCAGCCCGACCGGCCACACCGCGCGCAGCGTCCCGGTCACGACCAGGACGCGGTGCTGCCCGAACCGGGCGACCAGCGGACGGGCCAGCCGCGCCCCGAGCAGCCCGCCGATCGCGGGCACGGCGAAGGCGAGACCGTACTGCCACGAGGCGAACCCCAGCCGGCCGAGCATCAGGACGGCCAGCAGCGCGTCGGCGGCCATCAGCAGCCCGTTGAACAGGGCGGTGTTGAGGAACAGCGGGCGCAGCGCGGCGTCGGCCAGGATGTAGCGCCAGCCGTCGAGCAGGTCGCCGGCGCGCATGCGGGCGGGATCCCGTCGTCCGGGGCGCGGCTCGGCGCCGCCCGCCGCGCGGACGCCCAGGGCCGACAGCAGGTAGCTGACCGCGTCGGCCACCACCGTCGCGACCGGGCCGAGCAGCGCGATCGCGGCGCCGCCCAGCGGCGGCCCGACGATCGTGGTCGTCCAGGTCGTGGACTCCAGGCGGGCGTTCGCGACGAGCAGGTGCTCGCCCGGCAGCAACGTCTTGAGGTACGCCCCGGAGGCGGCGCGGAAGGTGATGTCGGCCGCCGCCACCACGACCGAGAGCAGCAGCAGCTGGACGAAGGTGAGCACGCCGAGCGCGAACGCGGCGGGGATCGTCAGCAGCGCCGCGCACCGCACGAGGTCCGCCGCGATCAGCACGGGCCGCTTGCGGCGGAACTCCACCCACGGGCCGAGCGGCACCGCCACGGCCGCGCCCACCGCCGCGCCCACCGCCGACAACGCCGCGACCTCCGCCGGCCCGGCGTGCAGCACCTGGACGGCGATCAGCGGGAACGCGCCGAAGGCGAGCCACGTGCCGAGCGCGCTGGTGCCGTACGCCGCCCACAACCATCCGAACCGGCGGCCCAGCCGGTGCCCGTCCCTCATGTCCGACGCTCCTCGTCCTTCGCCCGTACAACCGATATGCGATCGGGAGCATGCAATCGTGCCGGTGGCCAGGAGATCAAACAACCGGATGCCCCGATCCGCACAACCAGTGGTTGTGTCCGTAAGGTGTGCGTATGGACCTCGACATCGTCCGGACCTTCGTCGCCGCCGCCGAGGCGGGACAGTTCCAGGAGGCCGCCGCCGACCTGGCGGTCACCCAGCAGGCCGTCTCCAAGCGCATCGCCGCCCTGGAACGCGACCTCGGGGTGCGGCTGTTCACCCGCACCCCGCGCGGCACGAAGCTGACCATCGACGGGCAGGCGTTCCTGCCGCACGCCCGCGAGCTGCTGCGGGTCGCCGAGCGGGCGGTCGCGTCCGTACGGGCGGGCAGCCGTCCGCTGCGGGTCGACGTGCTGGCCTCGCGCGGCGTGGGGTCGAGCCTGATGCGCGGCTTCCATCACGCCCACCCCGGCATCGACCTCGACGTGGTGATGTTGTTCGACATCGACGCGGCCGTCTCCGCCATCCGGTCCGGCACGATCGACGCCTCCTTCCGCGCCGTCGCCATGCCCGGCCGGCCCCTTCCTGACGACGTCGAGTCCGCCTGGGTGGTCGACGAGGCCCTCCAGCTCCTCACCGGCCCCGGCCACGCGCTGGCCGACGCCCGCTCGGTGACCCTCGGCCGGCTCGCCGGACACCGGATCTGGATGCCCGGCCTCGCCCCCGGCACGGAGTGGACCGCCTTCTACGACGACCTGGCCGCCGAGTTCGGCCTCACCATCGAGGCGACCGGCCCCAACTTCGGCTCCGACGTGCTCCTCGACACCATCGCCGACACCCCGGCCCTGGCCACGTTCATGGGTGACCGGACCCGGCTCGTCTGGCCCGCCGGTCACGGGCTGCGCCGCATCCCGGTGACCGGCCCCACGCCCGTCTACCCCCACTCGCTCCTGTGGCGCCGCGACAACCCGCACCCGGCGCTGGCCACCCTGCGCGCCCACCTCGCCGCCGCGGCGGCCGAGCCCCAGGCCGGGACGTGGGCCCCGGCCTGGGCGCGGCGGAGGCACGGCCTGCCCGCGCCCTCGCCGGTCAGCCCTCCTGCGGGCCTTGGGTGACCCAGTAGTCCTGGAGCAGGGTGTTCTTGGGGCACCACTCCTCCGAGACGGACGTTCCTCCCACCATGGGCCCGGGGCGCTCCGGCTCGATCCCGCAGCGGATGTGCACCTGGTGCCAGTGCTGGTAGGTGCCGGGCGGGCAGACGGACCGCGCCCCGAACTGCTCGTACCTGATGACCGTGCCGCCGACGCGGTGGGTCTGCTCCGCCCGGCAGGGGCCGTCCGCCGCCGCCCGCGGGTGGGCGTCCGGCCCGGCGAGCGCCGGCCCGCCGGGCAGCGTCAGGGCGGCGGCGAGCGCGGCGGTGGTGAGTGCGCTGCGTGCGCGCATGGTGGTCTCCTTCGATCGGGGTCGGCGGAAGCGGCCGACGCGCTCCGGGGCGCATCGGGCGTGCCCGCCCGGCCGCGTCCGGTGGACGACAGCGAAGCCGCGCCGGCACGGTGTCCAACAGCATCTCGGCCGAACCCGCCCGGTGTGGGACGCCGGCCTCGACGGCTCTCAGGCCCGTCTGCGCCCCGATAGGGTCATCCGGGCATCTCCGGACAGAAGGACCCTCTCTGGTGAATCTGGGCATCGTCGGGCAGGCCGCGGGGCTGTTCGCCGTCACCAACATCGACGACATCCTGATCCTGGCGTTGTTCTTCGCCCAGGGCGCGGGCAGGCGGGGCGTCGCCGTCCGGGTCGTGGCGGGCCAGTACCTGGGGTTCCTCGCCCTCGTGGCGGTGGCCGTGGCGGCGGGCTTCGGGGCGACCTTCCTGCCCGGGTCGTTGATCCCGTACCTCGGGCTGCTGCCCCTCGCCCTGGGCGTCAAGGCCGCCTGGCAGGCGTGGCGGAGCCGCCGCGACGGCGACGACGGCGAACCGGACGCCGACCCGCCCGGCGGCCCGAGGACGCTGGAGGTCGCCGCGGTCACCTTCGCCAACGGCGGCGACAACATCGGCGTGTACGTGCCGGTCTTCGCCACCTCCGGTCCCGGCGCCACCGCCGGGTACGTCGTCGTGTTCCTCGTCCTGGTCGGCGTGTGGTGCGCGGCCGGACGGTTCTTCGCCGCCCGTCCCCTGGTCGCGCGCGCCCTGAGCCGGTGGGGGCACGTCCTGCTGCCCGTGGTCCTGATCGGGCTGGGCCTGCTCATCCTCGTCGAGGGCGGCGCCTTCGGGCTCTAGATCCGGGGAAACTTCGACGCGGCCCGAACCAAGGGCCGGGCGGGGGCGTCCAACAAGATCACGGCATCGGAAGGGGGCCCGGATGGTGATCCGCTCGGGCGGCGCCTCGGGGGCGCGGGCATGGTGAGGCGCGCACGCGCCGCCCGTCCGGCGCCGCGGATCGACGTGGCCCGCCTGCCCGAGGACGTCGTGGCGCTCATTGACGCCCTGGAACCCGGCGAGAGCCTGGTCCTCACGCGTGACGGCGCGTCGATCGCGACGATCTCCAGCACCGTCGACGTGGTCCAGGGCGCCGTCGTCGGCCGCGCGGCGCCGGACGAGCCCGCCGATCCGCCGCCGGTCGGCCACGACGGCGTGACGGTCGTGGCCACCGCGATGGAGTTGTCGAACGCCGCCCGGGTCGCCCTGTCCGACCGGCTCGGGGCCGACTACGTGGTGCTCGACATGCACGCCGCCCCGGCGACGGCCGACGTGCTGCTGGTGCCCGCCGGCAGCCCGCAGCTGATCTCCGGGCTCCGGTCGATGTTCCCCAAGGCCCGCGTGGTCGTCACCGAGATCGAGGACCCGGAGCTCGGCGTCCGGTACCACGGCCCGGTCCGGCGGCTGCTCGACGCCGGCGCGGACGCGTACCTGCCGCCGGCGACCGTCCCGCTGCTGGCCAGGCAGCTCGGCCACGTCCTGGGCCCGGGGCGCGAGCTCACCGGCGAGGCCACGGCGCCCCTGCAGATCGCCCCGGCGGAGGATCGCGACCAGGACGAGCCGGCCTAGTTCGGCGGCCCCTGCGACGGCGGGCCGAACACGGTGGCGGTGTCGACGGTGGCGACGTCGCCCGAGCTCGTGGCGCTTGGGCCTGCCGTCGCCGCCGAAGAGCTCCCCGTCAACCGGACGATTGCTTGAAATGGATCATCGGGCGACGATTGGCGCATGCGTCTGAACTTCCAGGTGGGCGACCTCGCGGCCACCCGGTTCGTGGTCTCGCCCCTGACCCACGCGATCTTCGCGGCCTTCAGCGTCCACCATCCCGACCTGACCGAGAAGGGCTCGGTCTGGCGGGACATCGCCAGGACCGTGCCGCGCCGGACGTTGCCGCTGCTCGACATCCTCAACCGCGGCGCCTCCCGCGTCACCCTGCACGAGGGGCTGGTCACCTCCGAGGTGGCCCCGCCGATCGAGACCGCGGCGCTCTCCGACGAGCTCGACGCGCTCGCCGCCCTGGACACCCCGCCCGAGGAGCGCGAGTTCGGCGGCGACCTGTGGCGCTTCAGCGGGGTGCCGGGACGGCCCGACCTGGACATGGATCCGGCGCGGTTCCGCCGGGCCCTGGCCGACAGCATGTACGTGCTCTTCCACCGTTTCCTCGCCCCGGAATGGCCCGGCATGCGCCGCCGGCTCGAAGCGCGCCTGGCCGCCTACCAGGAGACGGTGGCGCGGATCGGGCTCGGCTCCGCGCTCAGCACCCTCAGCCCGCGGCTGTCCTGGGACGGCGGCGGCATGGTCGTCGCGGGCGGGCCGCCGATCACCGTCGATCTCGGCGGACGCGGCCTGCTGCTGCATCCGATCTCCGGCGCCTCGCCCCGCTACCTGGGCATCGCGACCACCCGGGACCGGCGCAGCTCGGTGCTCACGGTCCCGATGCCCGACGGCGGCCGGCAGGTGCTGCCGTCACCGGCCTTCGACACGCTCGCCGCGCTGGTCGGGCGGGCGCGGGCGCGGGTGATGCGGGCCGTCGGCGGGCACGGCTGCCGTACGGACGAGCTGGCCGGGCGGCTCAGGATCAGCGCGTCCACCGCCTCCGAGCACGTCACCGTGCTGCGCAACGCCGGGCTGATCGCCACCCGCCGCAACGGCCGGGCCGTCCACCACCACCTGACCTCACTCGGCGCCCGCCTGCTGGAGGCCAACGGCTGACCCGGTACGCGGCGGCCGTCCGACCGCTGGAGGCGCTGGCCGACGTGCACCGGGAGGCCGAGCGCGGTCTCGTCCGCGGCAAGGTCACGCTGACGACGGGCCGCTGACCACGGCCGATCCTCCCGTCACACGGGCTCAGGTCCGGGAGGCGTCCGGGGAGAGGAAGTCGCGGACGAGACGGTCGTAACGGGCGCGGTCGACGTTCCACGCCTTCCCCGGTGCTCGCATGTATACAGAGTAAACTATGGCCGTTTACGCCGTATACATCCTCGGCTCAGGCCGTTCCGGCCAGGAGGTCCGAGAGCCGGTGCAGCCCGCGGGAGATGCGGGCCTTGACGGTGCCGATGGGCACGCGCAGGTGGTCGGCGATCTCCCGCTGGGTCAGGTCGGCGAAGTAGGCCAGCTCGATGGCCTGCCGCTGGGCGTCCGACAGTTCGGCGAGCGCGCGGTCGATCTGGTCGCGGTCGCCGAGCGCGTCGGACGCCGGCCGGGCGCGTCCGGGCAGATCGCCCGCCTCCTGCAGCGGCACGGTCAGCAACCGCCGCACCCGCAGATGGTCGACGGCGCGGCGGTGGGCGATGGCGAAGACCCACGCGGCCTGGCTGCGCCCGGGGTCGTACCGTCCGCGCGAGCGCCAGACGTCGGCGAAGACGACCTGCAGCAGGTCCTCCACCTCCTGGGCGGGTACGAACCGGCGCAGGTAGGCGCGCACGGAGGCAGCGTGCGTGCGGTAGCACTCGCCGAGCGCTTCCTCGTCACTGGTGTCCATGCGCCTGCCCCTCACCGCAAAAACCTATTCAAAACTTATTCATACCGAGGCGCGGCGGGCGGTCACAAGCTCATCGGGGGAAAGGGCGGCTCAAATCAAGGTCGACATGACGCATGCGACGGCGTCGGGCAGCGTCGACACCCTGACGACGCCCGCCGGGGCCCGGCCCTGCCAGCCGCGCCCGCCGATGACGATCCGGCAGGCCGGACGCACCTCGGGCAGGGCGGCGAGCGGAGCGGTGTCGCCGGTCTCCGCCCGCTGCGACCAGACGAACACGGCCGCGGGACCGAGCCGCCGCATCGCGTGCGCCAGCGCCGCGTAGGGGGTGCGGGCGCCGAGCACGCGGGTCTGCACGCCGCGTTCGGCGAGCGCGGCGGCCAGCGCGTGCACCGGAAGGCTGTGCTGCTCCTCCTCGGCACACGCCAGGACCACCGGCCGGTCCGGCCGGTCCGGCCGGTCGGACTGCGGCGGCACGTCGCCGGCGAGCCGGTGCAGCGCCGCCTGGAGGTGGCCGGACAGCAGGTGCTCGGCGTCGATGCCGGACCCGGTCGCGTCCTGGCCCCGGCAGACGGCGTCGAGCGCGGGCAGGAAGAGGTGCTCCCACGTCCACACCACGCCCTGCGCGGCCAGCGTCTCCTCGACCAGGGCGGCGACGGCGCGGCCGTCGAGCATGATCGCGGCGCGGGCCAGCGCGGCGACGACCTGCAGCCGCGCGGGCCGCCCGCCGGGAGGCTGCGGCGTCCGCAGGCCGCCGGAGGGGACGGGCGTCGTCCGGGCGCCGGACGGCGGCGCGGCAGGGGTGTCGGGCAGGGCGAGGGCGAGCCGGGCCGCCTCGGCCGGCACCAGACCGGTGGCGATCAGGCGTTTCATCTCGGCCAGCCGCCGCACGTCGGCGGCGCCGTAGCGGCGGTGGCCGCCGGGGCTGCGGCGGCTGGGGCCCAGGCCGTAGCGCAGGTTCCAGGTGCGCAGGGTCGGCGCGGGGATGCCGAGACGCCGGGAGACGGCTCCGATGCCGAATCCCGCGTCCTCGCTGACCGGTGTGTCCTCGTCCATGGTGTTCCCGCTGCCGCTCGACGTGTCCGACTATCTTTTCGCGCTTGCGGGGTGCTTGGGCGCATGGCTGGGCGCGTCCGGCTTGATCCCGTTGTCCGGTGACGTGCAACCGGGCGCGCTCCCGGCACGAAAGCAGTTCATAGCGACAGAAGGAGCTGCGTGCATGGACACGGTGACCTCGCAGGCCGGGCACGTGCGTGGGACGGCCGCCCGATGAGCCCGGTTGTCGTCGTCGGGGCCGGGCTGGGCGGGCTGGCCGCGGCCGTCCACCTGGCGGCCGCCGGGCGTCAGGTCACCGTGGTCGAGGCCCTCGACGAGCCCGGGGGCTGCTGCGGCACCGCCCGCCTCGGGCCGTTCCGCTTCGACACCGGACCCTCGGTGCTGACCATGCCGGGCGTGCTCGCGGAGGTGTTCGGCGCGGCCGGGCAGGAGCTGCGGCACTGGCTGCCGTTGCGCCGCCTGGACCCGTCGTACCGGATGGTCTTCGACGACGGGTCGCGGCTGGACGTCCTGCCCGAGCGCGAGGCGATGGCCGAGCAGGTGCGGACGGTGTGCGGGCCCGCCGAGGCGGCGCGCTACGACCGCTACCGGGCGCTGCTCGACGAGCTGTTCCGGGTGGAATGGCCGGCGTTCATCGACGCGGACGTGAGCCGGCTGCGCGCCCTGGCCCGGCCGGCCGCGCTGCTCCGGCTGGCCCGGCTGGGCGGCTTCCGCCGGCTGGACCGCCTGGCCGCCCGCCACCTGCGCGACCCCCGGCTGATCAAGGCCCACACCTTCCAGTCCCTCTACGTGGGGCTCGCGCCGCAGCGCGCGCTCGGCATCTACGCCGTCATCGCCCACATGGACACCGTCGGCGGCGTGTACTTCCCGCGGCGCGGCGGCATGCACGCCATCCCCTCGGCCATGGCGGCCCTGCTGGCGAAGCTGGGCGGCGACGTCCGCTACGGCGTCCGCGCCGACCAGGTCGAGACGGACTCCGACGGCGTCACCGGGGTGCTGCTGGCGGGCGGCGAGCGGCTCACGGCGCGGCAGGTGGTCGTGGCCTGCGACCGCCTGGCCGCCCGGCGGCTGCTGCCCGGCCCGGCGGCCGACTGGCGGCTGCGCCGCCCCCACCATTCCCCCTCCTGCCTGGTGCTGCACGTCGGCCTGGACCGTCCCCTCGACGGCCAGGCCCACCACACCCTGCACTTCGGGCGCGTCTGGGAGGAGACCTTCACGGCGCTGGCGGCCGGCCGTCCGCAACCCGATCCCAGCCTGCTGATCACCCATCCCGAACCGGACGGCGAGGCGGCGCCCCTCGGGCAGGCCACGCTCAGCGTCCTGGAACCCGCGCCCAACCTGCGGACCGCCGACTGGGACCGGTTGCGGCCGGAGCTGGAGGAGCGGCTGCTCGGCCGCCTGGCCGCGCTCGGCCACGGCGACCTTTCCGGCGCGCCCCGGCTGGTGCTCGACCCGCCCGCCTGGGCGGCGCGCGGGCACAGCGCGGGCACCCCGTTCGCGCTGGACCACCGCTTCACCCAGACGGCGTGGCTGCGGCCCTCGGCCGTCGCCCGGCGGGTGCCGGGACTGCACTTCGCCGGCATGTACACCGCGCCCGGCGTCGGGATCCCCCCGGTGCTGATCTCCGGCCGGCTCGCCGCCGAGCGCATCTTGAAGGAGGCCCGTTGACGCTCACCGCCAGCTACGAACGCTGCCGACAACTCCACGCCCGCTACGGCCGCTCCTACTACCTGGCCACCCGCCTGCTGCCGCAGTGGAAACGCCGGCACGTGCACGCCCTGTACGGCTTCGCCCGCTACGCCGACGAGATCGTCGACTCCTTCACCATGACCGGCGACCGCGCCCGCGCGCTCGACGACCTGGCCGCCAAGGTCGAGGCCGGGCTGGCCGGGGCGGCGACCGGCGATCCGATGCTGCCCGCGTTCCTGCACACCGTGCACTCCTTCGGCATCGAGCACGGCGACGTCCGCGCCTTCCTCGCCTCGATGCGCGCCGACCTGTCCGTGCGCCGGTACACGACCTACGACGACCTGCTGGGGTACATGTCGGGATCGGCCGCCGCGATCGGCACGATGATGCTGCCGGTGCTGGAGCCGGCGCCCGGCCACGAGGAGGCGGCCCGCGAGCCGGCCCGCCAGCTCGGGCTGGCCTTCCAGCTCACCAACTTCCTGCGCGACGTCGCCGAGGACTTCGCCCGCGGCCGCGTCTACCTGCCGATGGAGGACCTGGACAAGTTCGGCGTCGTGCCCGGCATGCTGGGCGAGCGGCGGACCCGGCGGGCGGTGCGCGACCTGCTGGCCTTCGAGGCCGGGCGGGCCCGCGAGCACTACCGGGCCGCCGGCGAGGGCATCGGCCTGCTCGTCGCCTCCTCGCGGCCGTGCGTGCGCGCCGCCTTCGAGCTGTACGGCGGCATCCTGGCCGAGATCGAGCGGCGCGGCTTCGACGTCCTGGCCGGTCGGGTTCGGGTACCGCGCCGCCGCAAGGCCGCCGTCTTCGCCCGGCACCTGCTGGCCTCCGCGGAGTCGGGCCGGGCCGAGCGGCGCGTCCGCGTGGAGCTGCCGTGACCGGCGCGGCCCCCGTGGTGCTGGACGCGATGGGCGGCGACCACGGGCCCGCCGAGGTGGTCGCGGGCGCGGTGCTGGCCTGCCGCGAGCACGGCGTGCCCGTCGTCCTGGCCGGCCCGGCGCCGCGGCTGGCCGAGGAGCTGCGGCGGCACGGCGCCGCGGACGAGATCGCGGTGGCCCACGCCGAGGACGCCGTGCCCATGACCGAGCGGGGAGCGGGCGCGACCGCGCTGGCCGCCTCCAGCCTGGCGATCGGCTGCGACCTGGTCGGACGGGGCGAGGGCGGGGCGCTGGTGTCGGCCGGGGCCACCGGCGCGGTGGTCGCCTGCGCGGTGCGCGGCATCGGCCGGGCTACCGGCGTGCTGCGGCCCGCCCTGGCCGTGGCGCTCCCGTCGCTGCCGGGCGGGGCGAGCGTGCTGGTGGACGCCGGCGCGATCACCGATCCCCGCCCCGCCATGCTGGCCCAGTTCGCGCTGCTCGGCGTGGGGTACGCGCGGGCCGTGCTCGGCGTGGCCGACCCGGTGGTGGGGCTGCTGTCGATCGCGGCGGAGCCGGGCAAGGGCAACCGGCTGGCCCGGGAGGCCGAAGAGCTGCTGAGCGCGCTGCCGGTGCGCTTCCACGGCCCCGTCGAGGGGCACGACGTCCTGGCCGGCACGGTGGACGTGATCGTCACCGACGGCTTCACCGGCAACGTCGTGCTCAAGAACGTCGAGGGCTGCGTGCGCACGGCGCTGACCATGGTGGCCGACGCCGGCATCGCCGCCCCCGACCGGCTCGCCGAGGTGGCGCGCCGCTACGACCCGCAGACGCACGGCGGCGCCGTCCTGCTCGGCCTGCGCGGCACCGTCGTGGTCGCGCACGGCTCCTCGCGGGCGGCCACGATCGCCCGCGCCTGCCTGGTGGCCCACACGCTGGCGGAGCGGGATCCGGCGGCCGGGATCGCGGCGGCAGCCGTCACGGCGGCGGGATGAGGGGGTCAGCTCAGCGGGTCGCGCCCGTCCCAGCGGCCCTCGCTGGCATAGGGGACGAAGCGGGCGAACAGCTCTTCGGCGTACCAGTCGCGGGCCCGTACCTGCTCGATGACCCGCCGGTGGGCCTGGCCCCGGTAGGCGAAGTCCCGTACGGCCCGCCGGTCCCGCCACAGCGAGAAGGTGGCCTGCCGGGCGAGTGGCCACTCCCCCATGCCGACCGAGGCCAGGCAGCCGTCCTGCCGCCCCAGCAGCTCCTCGACCGGCGGGACCGACCGGTAGAAGGCGACCAGCCGGCCGGGCCGGACGGAGGCCCTGGTGAGCACCGCCACCGGGCCGGGCCCGCCGTCGTCGCGGGCCGGCACGCCGCCGAACGGGTCACGCCCGCCCCACGCGCCGCGCGAGGCGACCGGGGCCAGCCGGGTCTGCCAGTACTCCGCGGCCTCCGTCCGCCAGCGGGCGGCGATCGGCGAGTCGCGCAGGAACTCCGCCAGGTCGCTCTCCCGCCGCCAGACGGCGAACAGGGCCCAGCGCCGCAGGTCGGCGCCCAGCGACATCGAGCGTCCCCGGCCGGTGCCGAGCAGCCGCCAGAAGAGCGGGCCGCCGGGGCGGCGCAGCAGCGGCCGGTCGAAGGCCATGTGCTTCATCGCCCCCCTGCCGCCGTACCGGACGAGGTGGAACGACGCGATGGTTGAGGTGCTCGGGTCGGTCGTCATCGGCTACCTGCTGGGGTCGGTGCCGGTCGCGGTCCTGACAGCGCGGGCGCACGGCGTCGATCCGCGCGACGTCGGGGACCGCAACCCGGGGTACTGGAACGTCAAGGAGCAGCTCGGGCGGTGGGCGGGCGTGCCGGTGTTCGCCGGAGACACGCTGAAGGGCGCTCTGGCCGCCCTGGTCGCGCTGGCGATCGGCGGCGGCCACACCGCCGCCTTCGGCGTGGTGTCGGGGGCGAGCGTGGCGCCGGTGTACCTGGCGGTGGCGGCGGCCATGGCGGGGCACGCGTGGCCGCTGTTCGCCGGCTTCCGGGGCGGCCGGTGCGTGCTCACCTTCGCCGGCGGGGTCGCGGTCATCTGCCCGCCGGCGTTCGGGCTGGCCGTGGCGGCGCTGACGCTGGCGGCGCTGGCGACGCGGTCGTTCGCGGCGGGCGCGCGCCTGGCGGTGTTCGGGGTGCCGCTGCTGCAGCTGCTGTTCATGCCGGCCGAGCTGGTGGCGGCCACCGGGGGGCTGATGTGCCTCATCGGGCTGCGTTTCGGGCAGGCCGCGCTGGCCGGCCGCCGCCGCTCGTCCCCCCGCTGACGCCGCCGCCGGCCTCGCCGTCGATGGCGAGCCCGGCGTCGCCGTAGGTGCGGCCACGCCAGCTGCGCACCGGCCGTACGGTGGCCTGCGTCAGGCGGACCGCGGCGGCCGGGTCCAGCAGCGGCGACAGCGGCAGGCTCGCCCCGGGCCGCCGGTAGCTGCCCCGCAACGCCGCCGTCAGGGACAGCCGCAGCCCCAGCAGCGCCAGGTCCAGGCCGGTCGGGCGGCCCGCGGCCAGCCGCAGCACGGGCAGCGCCATCGTCAGCCAGATGACCGCCAGGTCGGCCGCCTGCCGGCCGGGGCCGGTCACGTCGGCCAGCGGCAGCGAACGGCCCCACTCCCGCCACAACTCGCCCGCCGAGTCGTGCATGTCGACCTCCAGCAGGCCGCCGGCGTCCAGGAAGCCCACCGACCAGCCCTGTGCGGCCAGGCGGCGGGCCAGCGCCACGTCGTCGGTCATCCGGTCGCGGACGAGCCCGAAGCCGTCCGCCTCGGCCATCCGGGAGCGCCGGAAGGCCATGCACTGGCCGTTGGCGATCACCCGGTGCGGCGGCGGCGGGCTCGGCGGGCCGACGGGGCCGAAGCGGTAGACCAGCGTCGCCAGCATGGAGGCGTGCAGGGCCTGCTCCAGCGGGCCGTCGCAGACGAACCGGGGGCCCGCGCTGACCAGGTCGTAGCTGTCCAGGGCCGCGGCCAGCGCCCCGAACAGGCCGGGCGCGGGCCGGACGTCGGCGTCCAGCGTGACCACCACCCCGGCGCGAGCGGCGGCCACCCCCTGCCGCAGCGCCCACTGCTTGCCGACCCAGCCGGGCGGCAGCGGATCGGCGGTGACGACGGTGGCGCCCAGCGACGCCGCCAGCCTCGCCGTGCCGTCCCGGGAGCCGTCGTCCACGACGATCACCTCGCGGACGCCCGGGGCGGCCAGCGCGGCGCGCAGGCACGGGCCGATCCTGGCCTCCTCGTCACGGGCGGGGATCACCACGGAGACCGCCTCGCCCGCGACCGGACGGGCCCGCAGCGCGGGCAGCCGCCGCCGCCCCCGCGCCAGCCGGGCCACGACGACGGCCGCCGCCACGCCCTGCGCGACGCTCAGCGCCCTCATCGCGGACCGCCCGCGAGGTCCTGGGACACCAGGCCGGCGACGATGCGGGCGCCCAGCGTCACCATCGGCAGGCCCCCGCCGGGATGGGCCGAGCCGCCCACCAGGTACAGCCCGCGTCTCGGCCCCCGGTTGCCCGGGCGGGCGAAGGACGCCAGCCTGCCCCGGTAGGCGCTGCCGTAGATCGCGCCGCCCCAGGAGCCGTACCGGTCCCGCAGGTCCGCGGGGGTGAGGACGTCGACGAAGCGCAACCGGCCGGCCAGGTCGCAGCCGCGCCCGGCCAGCCGCTCCAGCACCAGGTCCCGGTACGCCTCGACGCCGATCCCCCACCGGGCCGGATCCCGGGCCGGCACGTTGACCAGCATCGTCCAGTTCTCCGCCCCGGCAGGGGCCTGGGAGGCGTCGTCCACCGCCGAGCAGCCGACGTAGACCGTCGGGTCGAGCGGCGGACGGCCCCGGTCGAAGATGTCGGCGAACTCGCGCTCGTAGTCGGCCGAGAACAGCACCGAATGGTGCGGCAGCCCCGGCGTGCGGCCCTCCACCCCGGCCAGCAGCAGGAAGGCCGAGGAGGAGGTGCCGAGCCGGGCGATCCGGCGCAGCCGCCGCCGGTCCGGCGACAGGCGGCCGTACAGGGCGGCGGCGTCGGTGCCGGCCACCACGACGTCGGCCCGCACCCTGCGCCCGCTCGCCAGCCGCACCCCGGTGACCTGGGACGCGTCGGCCTCGACGGCGGCGACGGGCTCGGACAGGAAGATCTCCACCCCGGCGGCCTTCAGCAGCAGCGTCAGGTCGTCGGCCAGGCGGGCCAGACCGCCGGGCGCGTACCAGACGCCCTGCCCGTGCTCCAGCGCCGGGACGCAGCCCAGCGCCGCCGGCGCCCGGTACGGGCTCGATCCGGCGTACGTGGCGTAGCGGCCGACGTACTGGCGGAGGCGGGGGTCACGGAAGTGGCGCCGGGCCAGCCCGGCCAGGGTGCGAGCGGGGGCCACCGCGGTCAGGTCCGACAGCCGCGGCCTTCCCTGGCGCCGGATCGGCGGCCCGGCGAACACGGTCCGCTCCGCCGCCCGCAGGCAGCCCTGCGCCCAGTGGTGGAAGGCCGTCCAGGCCCGGCCCTCGCCCGGCGCCAGCCGCTCGACCTCGGCGGCCATGCGCGCCGGGTCGCGGTGGGCGTCCAGGACGGTGCCGTCGGCGAAGCGGTACCGGCACAGCAGCGCGGGCTCGACCAGCTCGCGGTCCAGCCCGAGCTCGCGCAGCACGCGCGGCATGGTGAGCAGCGACGGGCCGAGGGAGAAGGTGAAACCGTCACGGCGATGCTCGGCCAGCTTGCCGCCCAGCCGCGGCAACTGCTCGTACAGCCGCACCTCGTGACCCTGGCGGGCCAGCAGCAGCGCGCACGCCATGCCGCCCATGCCGCCGCCGATCACCGTCACCTCGGCCATGACCGCCTCCATGCCGGCGCGGCGAACGCGCCCATCGTGATCCCTCCGGCGGCGGCGACCAGCAGGTCCGGCGGCTGGAACACCGCCGCGAAGCCCACCGTCTCCATCACCGCCATGACCGTGTAGAGCGCCAGCAGCCCGCGCGCCGGGGCGCCGGGGCGGACGATCCGCCCGACCACCACCATGACCAGCGCCGACACCAGCAGCCAGCCGGCGAAGTTGCTCAGCGGCACACCGCGGTAGAAGCCCTCCCGCGCCCAGGTCCACAGGCCGAGCCGGACCATCTGGGGGTCGAGGAACAGGTCCCACGCCGTCAGCGCGCCCGCGCCCGCGCACACCCGGGCCACCCCGCCGGACGGCACGAGAGCGACCGCCACCGCGTGGGCCGCCAGCCCCATGCCGCCCCACGCCAGCACCACCACCACGGGGACCCCGGCCACCTGCGGCCACAGCGCGTCGCTGTAGCCGTAGGAGCCGAACGGGAACCCGGTGAGCAGCCCCGCCAGCTCGGCCGCGTACCCGGTCAGCGCCGCCCCGGCGAAGGCGGCCGCCGCCCTGGCCGCGCCCCAGGCGTCCGCGGCGAAGGCCGCGGCGCACGCCGCCAGCAGCACGACGATCACCCCGGTGAGCCGCTCGGGCCGCGCGGCCAGCCCGGACGCCACCTGGCAGCCCATCATCGCCAGCACCGACAGTACGCCGAGCGCGCGGCCCGGCCGCAGCGCCGATCTCAGGGCCGATCTCAGGGCCGATCTCAGGGCCGCGCCCGTCGCCTGCCGGTCCGGTGTGCGTTCCACATACCTGTGTTTCGCACGTGCCGCCCGCGGGGTTGCACGGGCCGCGAGCCGGTACGGGATGAAGAGGATCTTTGTCGCGTTCCCCGCACGCGACGGGCGCCCGCTTTGAAATGCTGGGATCGTGAGCCGGCGGACGAAGACATGGTGGTTCTGGGCGGGCGTGGCGGCCGGGATGGTCATGCTGGCGGCCGCCGCGCTGCGGCTGTGGACGCTCTATCCCGGCGACGTCGACCCGGTCGGCGCCGGGCTGGGGCTGGCCGGGACGGGCATCGCCGCGATCTCCTGGTGGCAGGCGCAGCGGCTGGCCGACACCGACGTGCAGGCGGCCGCCACGCTGCTGGCCGGGCGGGTGCTGGCCGAGGAGCGGGCCCAGCGGGCACAGCTGCTGGGCGGCAAGGGCAGCGACGCCGTCATCGACGTCGGCTTCTCCTTCCACCCCACCGGCGGCGCCGTCTCCGCGCCGCCGGCCGGCAACCTGAAGCAGGTGGCCGCCTACTTCCGCGAGCTGGGCGGGCCGGGGCGGCTGGTGATCACCGGGGTGGCGGGCTCGGGCAAGACCGTCCTCGCCATCGAGCTGATCCTCCGGCTGCTCGACGGCCGGCGGCCCGAGGACCGCGTCCCGGTGCGGATCTCCGCGGCGAGCCTGGATCCCGACGTGCCGGTGCGGGACATGCTCGCCCGGCACCTGACCGCCGCGTACGGCCTGAAGCCGGTGACCGCGCGCACGCTCGTGGCGGCGGAGCGCATCCTGCCCGTCGTGGACGGGCTCGACGAGATGGACGAGACCGACGAGCCGGGCTACGGGTCGCGGGCCGCGCGGGCGCTGCGCGCCCTGGAGGACTACGAGCACGGGCTTGACCGCTGCAGCATGGTCCTGACCTGCCGCACCGACCAGTACGACGCCCTGGCCGCCGACCGGGCCGTCCCCCGCGGGATCGTCCGGGTCGACGTGGGGAAGGTGGCCGGCGACCAGGCGTGGCGTTTCATCCAGGCCGTCACCGACCAGGAGGACCCCGACCGCTGGCGGCCGGTCCTCGACGCGCTGACCCGCGACGGCCATGTCCTGGCCGAGGCGCTGAGCACGCCGTGGCGGCTGACCCTGGCGGTCAGCGTCTACGAGCAACGCGACCCGGTCACCGGGCGCTACGTGCGCTCGCCCGAGGCCCTCACGCGCTTCGCCGACCAGCGGTCCGCACGGGAGCATCTCCTCGGCCTGTTCATCCCCGCCCGCCTGGCCGCGGCGGACCCGGCGGGCAAGGGGCCGGACGCCGGGCGCACGCACGCCTACCTGGCCGTCCTGGCCGCTCATCTGCGTGCGAACACCGGCCGGCCGCCGCTCCACGGGCGCGTGTTGTCCGGCACGGACCTCGTGCTGCACCGGTTGTGGCCGCTGGCGGGCGACCGGGCGCGGTTCTTCGGCGCGCTGGTGGCGCTGGCGACCTGCCTTCCCGGGGTCGCCGCCGTCGTCGTCGCCGCCGTCGCGGTGTTCTCGCGGGTGAAGATCGTGGACGGCCGGATCTCGGGCGCGACGGTGATGGCCGTCGCCCTGCTCCTGCTGCCCGGCACGGTGGCGGTGCGCCTGCTGACCGAACCGGTCACGGCCTATCGGCAGGCGTGGTCCGCGGCGGACGAGGACGGCCTGCTCCGGTCCCGCGGCGGGCAGAGCCGCAGGCGGAGCGTCGTGGACGGCGTGCTGGCCGCCCTGTACGGCTGCCTGACGAGCGCGGCGGTCATCATGGAGTTCGGCGCCGCCCTGCCGCTGTGGGCGCCGATCGTCTTCGGCCTCCTGGTCGGCGTGGGGATGGCGAGCGGCAGAGACGTCCAGCGCGGATACGCCGGCTCCTGGGACGGCATCGACCCCAGGACGGTCATCCGCAACGACGTCGTCTCGACGCTCGTGGCCGCGCTCACCTTCGGCCCCGGATTCGGGTTCATGCTGGGCATCTGGTTCGTGAAGCTGCTGGCGGGGATCCCGGTCGTCGCGGCGGCCGCGGTGGGCGCGGTGTTCGGCATGTCCCTGGTGGCGTCCTGGTCGCCGCTGCTGGCCCGCCGCTACCTGGGGCTCCTGCTGGCCACGCGGGGCCGGCTGCCGTGGCGGCTGGGACGGTTCCTGCACGGCTGCTACGACGCCGGGCTGCTGCGGATCTCCGGGATCGCCTACCAGTTCCGGCACCGCGAGCTCCAGGACTACCTGGCCACGCACCCCCGTGCCGCCACGGCGTCCCCGGTCCCCTGCCTGGAGGGGGAGCCCTCATGACGACCTGTGCGAGCGCCACACGCCCACGATGAGCGCGAGCGCCGACGTCACGACGATCAGATCGAAGATCACCTGCACGATGACCACGGCCTTCGCCCCCTGGCCGAGGGGGACGACGTCGCCGTAGCCGACCGTGCCCAGGGTGATCACCGAGAAGTAGAGCGCGTCCACCCGGGTGCGCAGGCCGTGGAACTGCGCGGCCATCAGGAAGTACAGCGCCGCGAAGAAGACCACCACGACGGTGACGACGGTCAGCAGCATCGCCAGTTGTTCGGCCAGGGACCGTCCGGGCCGCAGCGCGCGCGCCACCTGCCGCCCCAGCAGCCAGGCCAGCGTGATCACCCCGGCCAGGCAGGCCAGGGCGCGCAGCTCGGGCGAGCCGTCCTGGAGTTTCTCGGTCGGCAGCGGCACGACGAAGTAGACGCCGGTGATCACGGCGGCCGCGGCCGCGCTCCGCACCCATGCCAGCACGCCGGCCGGAGAAGCACACATGAGAGGAACGTTCCTCGGACCGGCGGCCGCACCGCCGGAGATGCTCTTTCTTGAGGCTCTCCTTGCCCTCTTCGCAGACTGCCGAGGGCAGGACGCTCACATGGCAGACCTTCCCTTCCAGGACCGGGCGGACTTCGAGCAGGCCGATCGCGGCTTCGTCGCCAGGCTGACCCCCGGCGTGGTCAGGACGTCCGGGGGCGAGGTCGTCTGGGACAACGACGTCTACGACTTCCTGGCCGGCGACTGCCCGCCGACCGCCCATCCGAGCCTGTGGCGGCAGGCGCAACTGTGCGCCCGGCAGGGCCTGTACGAGGTGACCGACGGCATCTACCAGGTGCGCGGCCTGGACCTGTCGAACATGACCCTGGTCGAGGGCGACACCGGCGTCGTCGTCATCGACCCGCTGGTCTCCGCCGAGTGCGCCGCCGCCGCGCTCGGGCTCTACCGCGGCCATCGCGGCGACCGGCCGGTCACCGGGGTCGTCTACACCCACAGCCACGTCGACCACTTCGGCGGCGTGCGCGTCGTCTTCCAGCTCACGCCGGGCGCCGAGACCCCCGCCGAGATGAACTTCCTCTTCCCCGACCACCGCGCCCTGTGCCTGGCCGAGAACGCCACGCACAACCTGCACAACGTGCTCACCCTGCGCGGCGCGGTGGTCCGCGACGCCCGGGTGTGGGCCCGCTACCTGACCGAGGCCGTCGAGCTCTTCGCCGACCGGGCCGACGTCGCCTTCGCCTCCCACCACTGGCCCACCTGGGGCCGGGACGACATCGTCACCTTCCTGTCCCAGCAGCGCGACCTGTACGCCTACCTGCACGACCAGACCCTCCGCCTGCTCAACCAGGGCCTGACCGGCCCCGAGATCGCCGAGGTCATGCAGGTGCCGCCCGCGCTGGAGCAGGTCTGGCACACCCACGGCTACTACGGCTCGGTCAGCCACAACGTCAAGGCCGTCTACCAGCGCTACCTCGGCTGGTTCGACGGCAACCCCGCCCACCTGTGGGAACACCCGCCCGTCGAGCTGGCCCGCCGCTACGTCGAGTCGTTCGGCGGCACCTCGGCCGTGGTGGCCCTGGCCGGCCGCTACGTCGAGGAGGGCGACCTGGCGCAACTTCTACCTCACCGGCGCGGCCGAGCTGAAGGACGGCCCCTCCCCCGGCGCCACCGACACCACCTCGCCGGACGTGCTCGCCGCGCTGTCCAGCGAGCAGATCTTCGACTCCCTGGCCATCCGGGTGAACGGCCCGGGCGCCTGGAACGAGCGCTTCGCCATCGACTGGCACCTCACCGACCTGGACGAACGCCACCGGACCACGATGTCCAACGGACTTCGCCATCGTCACCGCCTGAGCTCACGGCGAACGGATGAGGCCCCGCTTCGAGGCCGCCGCGACGGCCGCCGTGCGGGAGTCCACGTCCAGCTTGGTGTAGATGTGCGCCAGGTGGGTCTTGACCGTGGTCTCGCTGAGGAACATCGCCTTGCTGATCTGCCGGTTCGACAGACCGGCGGCGACGTGCCCGAGCACCTCCAGCTCGCGCGGGCTGAGCGTGGCGTCGGGGGCCCTGACCCGGCCCAGCAGGCGGGCGGCCACGCTCGGTGCCAGGGCGCTGGCTCCCGCGGCGGCCGACCGGACGGCGGCGTGCAAGTCCTCCGACGGGGCGTCCTTGAGCAGGTAGCCGGTCGCGCCGGACTCGATGGCGGCCACGATGTCGGCGTCGGTGTCGAACGTCGTGAGCACCAGGACGCGGGGACCGTCCAGGGCCACGATCCGGCGGGTCGCCTCGCTGCCGTGCATGCCCGTCCCCAGTTGCAGGTCCATCAGCACGACGTCGGGGGCGAGCGCGGCGGCCAGCCGCACGCCCTCCTGCCCGGTGGCGGCCTCGCCGACCAGGTCGAAGTCGGGCTGCCCGGCGAGCATGGCGCGCAGGCCGGAGCGGACCACGGGATGGTCGTCCACCAGGACGATCCGGATCACGGCCCCTCCAGCGGCGGCAGCGGCAGGGTCGCGACGACGGCCGTGCCTTCGCCGGGGGCCGACTCCACGGTGAGGCTGCCGCCCAGGGCGCTCACCCGTTCGCGCATCGCGCGCAGGCCGAAGCCGGCCGAACGTCCGGGGTCGAACCCCCGGCCGTCGTCGTAGACGTCCAGCATGACCACGTCGTCCAGGTAGGTGAGGGTCACCCCGGCGTGGGCGGCGCCGGAGTGGCGGCTGACGTTGCCCAGGGCGCCCTGGGCGACGCGGAGCAGCGTCGCGTCGTAGTCGGCGGGCAGCGGCGCCGGGGTGCCGGACACCTCGAAGCGCGCCTGGATGGGCGTGCCCGCCACGGCGGAGTCGCCGGCCCTGCGCAGCGCGGCGGCCAGCGACGAGTGCCGCAGCGCCGCGGGGGCCAGGCCGCGGACGAAGTTCCTGGCCTCCTCCAGGTTCTCCTTGGCCGCGTCCGCCGCCTCGGCGATGCGGCGCTCGGCGGCCGGGAGGTCGTCGGCCAGGTCCCGCCGGGCCGCCCGCAGGAGCAGGATGATGCTGGACATGCCCTGTGCCAGGGTGTCGTGGATCTCTCTGGCCAGGCGTTCCCGCTCGGCCAGCCGGACGGCGTCGCCCTCCGCCTGGAGCAGTCTCCCCCGCGTGCGGACCAGGTCGTCGATCAGCAGGCGGCGCTGCTCGCTCTCGGCGTGCAGCGCTTTGTAGACCATCGCCATCAGGGTGGCCACCGCCGCCCCGATCGTCGGGCCGATGACCAGGGCGGCGGTCAGCCGGCCCTCGTGCCAGGCGGCGGCCAGCACGGCCGCGACGGTCAGCGCCGCCACGCCCGGCAGCGCGACCGCCAGGGGCAGCAGGTGCAGGTAGGCGAAGAAGAGCGGGAAGGCCAGCCAGACGAACTGCGGCGCGGCCAGGGCGAGCAGCGCCCACCCGGCCGTGGTCAGCACCAGCCAGATCCGGCCCAGCAGCAGGTGCGTCGGCCCGCCGAAGTGCGGCAGCCGCGCCTCGATCGTGATGCCCGCCGCGTAGAGGGCGCCGAGGAGCGCTCCGCCCAGCGTCGGCGCGAGCCGTCCGGTCCCGGCGACGCCGGCCAGCGCGATCGCCAGGAGGGTCGCGAACGTGCCGTGCACGGTCCAGCGCAGCAGGCGGAGGGCAGGCGGGAACGGATAGTCAGACATCTCTCACCAAGCGTATGCGACGGCCCTGCGCCACAAATCGTCCGAAAGAAGTATTACGGGCGGACCGCATGCACGATGCCCGGCCGGTCCGGCGGCGCGCACGCTGGAGGACGTCAACGTGACCTTCAACCGCAACGGGGGACGCGCCGTGTTCGTGGCGCTCAGAGACCTGCGCTTCGCGAAGGGACGGTTCGCTCTCATGGGCGCCGTCGTCTTCCTCATCACCCTCCTGGTGACCATGTTGTCCGGCCTGACCGCCGGGCTGGCGCGGGAGAACATCTCGGCCGTGGAGGGCCTGCCCGCCGGGCACCTCGTCTTCGCCGGCGGCGGGAAACCGTCCTTCGCCGACAGCCGCGTCAGCGACCGGACCTGGCAGGAGTGGCGGCGGGCGACCGGCGACGCCGCCGAGCGGCTGGGCGTGTCCATGTCGAGGCTCGGCTACGGCGACGACGGGAGCGCGGGGGTGGCGCTCTTCGGCGTCCAGCCGGGCGGCGTCCTCGCCCAGGGGCGGCCGGTGGACGACGGGAAGGTCGTCCTCTCCGCGGCGCTCGCCGCCGACACCGGGGTGGGCGCCGGGGACACGGTGCGGATCGCGGGCCGGGACTTCACCGTCTCCGGGGTCGGCGGCCAGGCGTCCTACAGCCACACGCCCGTCGTCTGGCTCGGCATCGGCGACTGGGAGCAGATGGGCCGCCAGGCCGGCGCCGACAGCGTGGCGACCGTCCTGGCGCTGCCCGCCGGCGGCGCCGGGCTGCCCTCCGGCGGCACGGCCGGCCTGGCCGCGGCCGACGCGCGGCTCGGCACCACGACGGTCCCGCTGTCGCAGGCGCCCGCCGCGATCGGCTCGTTCTCCTCCGAGAACGGATCGCTGCAGCTCATGCGCGGGTTCCTGTTCGCGATCTCGGCCCTGGTCATCGGGGCCTTCTTCACCGTCTGGACGATCCAGCGGCGCGGCGACGTCGCCGTGCTGAAGGCCCTGGGCGCGAGCTCGGGCTACCTGCTGCGGGACGCGCTCGCCCAGGCGGTCATCGTGCTGCTGGGCGGCGCGGGCGCGGGCGGTCTGCTCGGCGCGGGCCTCGGCGCGCTGGCCGAGGGCACGGTGCCGTTCGTGTTGTCGGCGGCCACCACCGTGGCGCCGGTGGCCGTGCTCATCGTCCTCGGAGCCGCCGGGGCCGCGCTGGCCATCCGCAAGATCACCTCTGTCGACCCGCTGACCGCCCTGGGAGCCTCCCGATGACACTCGAGCTGACCGACATCGTCCTGACCTATCCCGACGGCGACCGCACGCTGACCGCGCTCGACCACGTCAGCCTGGCCGTCGCGGCGGGCGAGTTCGCCGCGGTGGTCGGCCCGTCCGGCTCGGGCAAGTCGAGCCTGCTCGCCGTCGCCGCCACCCTGATCACGCCCGCCGCGGGCAGCGTGATCATCGCCGGGCAGGACGTCTCCGGAGCCGGCCAGGCGGCCCGCACCAGGGTCCGCCGCGACCACGTCGGCATCGTGTTCCAGCAGGCCAACCTGCTGCCCTCGCTCACCGCGCTGGACCAGCTGCTGGTGATGGCGCACCTGGCCGGCGAGTCCCCGCGCGCGGCCGGCCCGCGGGCGCGGGAACTGCTGCTGGCCGTCGATCTGGGCGGCAAGGAGCACAAACGCCCGCACCAGCTGTCCGGCGGCGAGCGCCAGCGCGTCAACATCGCCCGCGCCCTGATGAACTCCCCCGAGGTGCTGCTGGTGGACGAGCCCACCAGCGCGCTCGACCACCGCCGGGGCGAGCGGATCGTCGCCCTGCTGGCCGACCTCACCAGGAAGAACGACCTGGCCACCGTCATGGTCACGCACGACCTGGCCACCCTGGACCAGGTGGACACCGTCCTGACCATGGACGACGGCAGGCTCACCGACCGCGCCGCCACCCGGGTCGCCTGACCGCGCGCCGCGACCACGGGCCGGAGTCAGCCGCGGGGGGTGAACTGGTCGAGGTCGTAGATGCCGAGCGCCTTCTCGACGTCGGCCACCTGCGCGACCACGCCGGTGAAGCCGGCCGCGCCGAACCGGCGGTGCTCCTCGTCCTCGAACGTCTCGGCCAGGTCGGCGAACTCCTTGGGCGGGATGACGGCCCGCATGGCGGGAAAGACCACGGTGTCCTCGCGGGCCTCGTGCGGCTCGTACATGCGGACGAAGGCGGCCAGGTCGGCGGCCAGCCCACGGCGGGCGCTCTGAGGGACGGGCCGCGCGGTGGCGTCCAGGATGCGGCCGGTCAGGACGCGTCCGCGCCGGTGCTGCCGGATCAGCACGGGCACGACGTCGGTGAGCCTGCCCGCCCCGACCAGGCGCGGGAAGACGTAACGCTCTTCGAGCCGCTCGTGGTAGTCCTCGACGAACGTGCGGATGATCCCGGCGCCGGCGTGCAGGGGGCCTGCGGGCACCCGCTCCCCGGCGCCGATCCGCCGGACGCCCTCCCGGTAGACCAGCAGCACGCGCTTGAGGACGCCGTGCTCGCGCATGAGGTCCTCCGGCGGCGTGACCGGCGCCTCCCCGGCCTGTTCCGGGCCGCGGGCGGGGCCGGCCGTCGCGGCGCTGCGGGCGGGCTGCGCGGTGTCGCAGCCGGTCAGCAGCGCCGAGCCGCAGGCCAGGGCGACGGGCATGGCCAGCATCTGGCGACGGCGCACGCCCGCCGGCCCGCTGCCTGCTTCGTCCTTCATCGTCCGTTCCCGTTCCCGAGTCGCCCCTCCCGCGTGCCGCCCGCCGGGCGGCCGGCTACCACTCCTCGTTCCATGCCTCGTCGGGGTGGGGCCACTCCGGCGGGCGCGGGCAGGCGAAGGCCGATTTGTGGCAGACGTCGTGCCAGCCCGGGTGCTCCTCGCAGTGGTCCCAGTACGGATGTCCCTCGTGGCAGTGCCCCGGAGGGGTCGGCGTGGGCTTCGGCGTGGGCGTGGGCTTCGGCGTCGGGGTCGGCGTGGGCGTCGGGGTGACCGTCGGCGGGACCGTGGGCGTCGGGGTGACCGTCGGGGTCACCGTCGGTGTCGGAGTAGGTGTCGGAGTAGGCGTCGGGGTCGGTGTGGGCGTCGGAGTGGGCGTCGGGGTCGGGGTCGGCGCGGGCGGGCGGTTGTAGACGGTGCAGCTGACGGCCGCGTCGCTGGGCACCTCGACCGTGAAGCCGAGGCCGCCGCTGTTGCTCACCGGCACCTCGACGCCGGTGTCGATCAGGCGGCAGACGGCGTTGCGCCCGTCCTGGGTGACCAGGGTGTGGCCGGGGTGCTGGGCCTCGGTGACGGTGACGTCGGCCGACGCGGTCTGGCTGAAGGTGAGGTCGAAGTTGACCGATCCCGTGCCGTCGCCGGTCGTCGACTCGGTGGCGGGCAGCCCGCCGATGCCCGGCGTGCCGGTCTCGGCGGTGAAGTCCCAGCCGGGGCCGGCCGGGGTGGCGCCGGTGACGTCCTCACCGGTGTTGCCGGACGGGACGAGCTGCTTGATCACCGACAGCGACCCTTCGCACTGGGCGCGGACGATCTCCCGCAGCGCCTGCCCGGCGGCGGCGTAGTCGCTGGTCTGGAAGTAGTCGGCGGCGGCCGCGTTGGAGCCGTCGAAGGCGGTGGTGCCCGAGATGGCGCGCAGGTTGAGCGCGG
Source organism: Nonomuraea sp. NPDC049637 (assembly GCF_040675235.1). Classification (NCBI taxonomy): domain Bacteria; kingdom Bacillati; phylum Actinomycetota; class Actinomycetes; order Streptosporangiales; family Streptosporangiaceae; genus Nonomuraea; species Nonomuraea sp. NPDC049637. Next base: position 16,737 of record NZ_JBFAOM010000028.1, on the reverse strand, counting down.
TCAGGCCGGTCACGCCGTTGCCGACGCCGACGGCCAGCACGCGGGTGCCCTCGGCCTTGACCGCGTTGGCGGAGAAGATTCCGGCCTCCACCTCGGCGATGCGGGTGTTGCTGCCGTCGCCGAGCAACGTGTCGTAGTAGGTGGGGTTGCCGTCGGTGAGCACCACCAGCAGGTCGTAGCGCGGCGCGGCCTCGGCGACCGCCCACAGGCCGCGGTCCCAGTTGGTGCCGCTGCCGAGCTGCCAGTCGGCGTACTGGCTCTTGAACGCCTCGGCGCCCGCCTCGGTGGACACCGGCATGAGCTCGGGGTTGTTCGTGGTGCCGGCGCTGGGCGAGTTGCGGTCGAAGGTGAACAGCGCCATCCGCGACGGGGTGCCGGTCAGCGCGTCGGTGAAGGTGTCGGCGGCCGCCTTCAGGTCGGGCAGCGCGCTGCCCACCGAGGCCGACAGGTCCAGCAGCAGCGCGACGTCGAGGCCGCAGGTGAGGTCGGGCAGGGGGTTGACCCGTGACTGCTGCCAGATCCCGGTCGAGGCGGTGGCGTCCCCGCGGGTGTTGTTGATCATGAAGTCGCTGGTCGAGGAGTACGTGGTGCCGCTCTCCAGCGCGGGGGTCTGGAAGACGTACGGCGTGGCGACGGAGTTCGACCCGCTGCCGCGGCCGGTGCGCAGCTCGGGGTTGGTGTACCAGCCGGCCGGGGCGGAGAGCTGCTTGACGTAGAAGCGGGCGCCGGCGTTGTCGCCGCCCGGCTCGGTGCCGGGCACGACGAAGCTGCAGTCGCCGTCGCCGTCCGACACGCACACGCCCCAGTCGGCGTCGACCGGGAGGGCGGCGTCGGGCGCGGCGAACAGGCCGAGCTCGACCCCGGCCAGCGGCCCCACGGTGGTGTCGCCGGTGCGGTCGCCGCCGGTCCGCACCGTCACGACCGACGTGTCCGGCGACGGATCGGGCACGACCAGCGGGGACGACGGGACCGCGAGCAGCCCGGCGCACAACACTTTCGCCATCCTGCCGGCGACTATGCGAACACTCTTCATCTTCCCCCCTGAACCAGCCGATCCCTACGGACTGTAACCAGCAGTGGATCAACGGGGGCTTCCGCCGTCCCCGGCCGCGCGATCAATGCCGACCACAGCTTGGAACGCGCTTGACCTGGGACGGGCCCGCCGTCAGCCCTCCGTACGGCCGGTGATCCAGCGGGCGGCGAGCAGGCCGGAGACGGCGGTGAGGACGGCGCCCGCGACGACCGTCGCGCCGAGGCCGAGCACGTCGGCGAGCACCCCGGCGACCAGGGCTCCCGCCGCGTAGCCGACGTCGCGCCAGAAGCGGTAGGCGCCCAGGGCGTTGGCCCGCCAGGAGGGGTGGGCGTGGTCGGAGACCGAGGCGATGAGGGCGGGATAGACCATGGCGGTGCCGAGCCCGAGGACGACGGCGGACAGGACCCCGGCGAGCAGGGCGTCGCCCAGCGGCGCGACGGCCAGGAGGAGACCGCCGGCCTGGACGAGCATGCCGGTGACGATGAGGGGTTTGCGGCCGAGGCGGTCGGCGAGGTGCCCGGCGGGGATCTGGCCGACGCCCCACAGCAGCGGGTACAGGCCCTTGATCAGGCCGACGGCGGCCAGGCCCAGGCCGTGGTCGGTGAACAGGAGAGGGAAGACGCCCCAGGTGAGGCCGTCGTTGAGGTTGTTGACCAGGCCGGCCTGGCTGACGCCGCGCAGCGAGCGGTCGCGCCAGGACGTGCGGGCGAACGCGGCCGCCGGGCCGATGTTCCCGGCGGCGGGCCGGGGGTGCCCGTCGAGTTCGAGGGCCACGTGGGCCGCGGTGTCGCGGACGAGCAGGGCCAGGGCCAGCCCGGCCGCGACGAAGACGACGCCGACGAGCTCGGGGACGGGCCGCAGGCCGTGCCGGGTGGCGAGGTAGCCGGTGAGCAGGGCGGTGGCGCCGACGGCGGTGTACCCGGCGGCCTCGTTGAGGCCGGTGGCCAGCCCCCGCCGGGCGGGCCCGACCAGGTCGATCTTCATGTTGACGGTCATCGACCAGGTCAGCCCCTGGTTGAGGCCGAGCAGGACGTTCGCGGCCACGATCCACCCCCAGGAGGGCGCCCAGGCCAGGACGAACGGGACGGGGATCCCGATCAGCCACCCGGCGACCAGGAGCTGCTTGCGGCGGAACCGGTCCGTCAGGGCTCCGGCGGCCAGGTTGGTGACCGCCTTGGTGAGCCCGAAGGCGACGATGAAGGAGAAGACGGCGAGGTCGCTGGTCAGGCCGAAGACGTGGGTGCCGATGAGCGGCACGGTGGTGCGTTCGAGGCCCACCAGGCCGCCGACGGCGACGTTGACGACGACCAGCAGGGAGAACTGGAGGGCGTTCGCCCGGAGCCCGAGGCGTACGGGCGGCCGGCCGGCCGGGGCGGGCGCGGGGATGTTCTGCACGGCGGAGGGCCCTTCGCGCCTGGGACGACTTGAGGGTGGATATGTCCTGGTCACCATACCCCCCCAGGTATGGTTGGCAATACCACCGGGGGTATTTGACATCCCCTTCGAGAAGAACCTACTGTCGGGTAGGTCATACCCCAGGGGGTATTCCCAGGAAGGGATCGTCGTGTTCTTCACCCAGTACTACCTGGACTGCCTCTCGCAGGCGTCGTACATGATCGCCGACGAGGGCACCGGCCACGCGGTGGTCGTCGACCCCCGGCGGGACGTCTCCGAGTACCTGGCCGACGCCCGCGCGCACGGCCTCACCGTCGTCGGCGTCGTCAACACCCACTTCCACGCCGACTTCGTCGCCGGCCACCTGGAGCTGGCCGACGACACCGGCGCCTGGATCGGCTACGGCCGGCGCGCCGAGACCGAGTACCCCATCCGCAAGCTCGGCGACGGCGAGCGCGTCTCCCTCGGCGACGTCACCCTGGAGATCATGGAGACGCCCGGCCACACCCCGGAGTCGATCAGCGTCCTGGTCTACGAGCACGCCGAGGACCCGGTCCCGTACGGGGTGCTGACCGGCGACGCGCTGTTCATCGGCGACGTCGGCCGCCCCGACCTGCTCGCCTCCGTCGGCGTCACCCCCGGGGAACTGGGCGCGATGTTGTACGACAGCGTGCAGAACAAGCTCATGGGGCTGCCCGACGAGGTGCGGGTCTTCCCCGCGCACGGCGCCGGCTCGGCCTGCGGCAAGAACCTCTCGGCCGAGAAGCGGTCGACCATCGGCGAGCAGCGGGCCACCAACTACGCGTGCGTGAACGTGCCCGCCGACGGGCGCTTCGCCGAGCAGGCGGGCACCGTGCTCGACCCGGCCGCCGAGCTGGTCGTCATGGCGCCGCAGAACCGCGAGGAGGAGGTCGTCACCCGGCTGGCCCGGATCGGCTTCGACCGCGTCGCGGGTTACCTGCGCAACCCCGATGACGCGCTGGTGGCGCTGGCCGCCGAGGTCGCCCCGGCGAGCCGCCTGACCGCCGCGCAGCTGCGCGCCGCGCTCGCCGGCGACGCCCCGCCCGTCGTCGTGGACGTGCGCACCGCGGGCGAGCGCGAGGCGAACGGCTTCATCGACGCCGCGCTGCACATCCCGCTGAGCGAGCTGCCCGCCCGCAGCGGCGAGCTGCCCGCCGACCGGCCCCTCGTCCTGCACTGCGCGGGCGGTCACCGCTCCTCGGTCGCGGCGAGCCTGCTGCGGCACCGCGGCTTCCAGGACGTCTCCGACGTGCTCGGCGGCTACGCCGCGTGGGCCCTGTCGGCCGAGCCGGCCGGCGTCTGACCGGGCTGTCCCCTTTCCCCGTCCCACACCTATGTCGACTCGATACCCCCAGGGGTATCGGTGAAGGAAGATCCATGAACACCTCCTCCGTCCTCACCCCCACCGTGCTGCAGCGGCTCGTCCAGGAAGGGCGGGCGCCGCGCCTGCTCGACGTGCGCACCCCGGGCGAGTTCCGCACGGCGCACATCCCCGGCTCGTACAACGTGCCGCTGAACACCCTGCGCGAGCACCGGGCCGAGCTGCTGACCCACCTGGACGAGGACGTCGTGCTCGTCTGCCGCTCCGGGGCGCGGGCCGCGCAGGCCGGGCAGGCCCTCGCCGAGGCCGGGCTGCCGAACCTGCGCGTCCTGGAGGGCGGCATCGTCGCGTGGGAGACGGCCGGCGCCCCCCTGGAGCGGGGGCCCGAGCGGTGGGACATCGAGCGCCAGGTGCGGCTCGTGGCCGGGTCCGTCGTGCTGGTCACCGGTCTGGCCGGGATCTTCCTGCCCGGCGCGCACCTCATCGGCACCGCGATCGGCGCCGGCCTGACGTACGCGGCCGTCAGCAACTCCTGTGCCATGGGCGTCCTGCTGTCCAGGCTGCCCTACAACCGCGGGCCGCGCACCGACCTCCGCACGGTGCTCGCCGACCTGCGGAGCACCCGGTGACCGTGCTGGTCGTCGCGGCGTCGCTGCTCGTCGGGGTCAGCCTCGGCGTGCTGGGCGGCGGCGGCTCGATCCTGACCGTGCCGATCCTGGTCTACCTGGCCGGCCAGGACACCAAGGAGGCGATCGCCACTGCCGATGGGCGTGGCGGTCGGCACCTCGCTGCTCGTCATCGCGATGAAGTCGTTCGCCGGGCTCGCCGGGCACCTGGCGGGCGTCGCGATCGACTGGCGTCTCGCCCTGATCGTGACGGCGTCCGCGGTGGTCGGCAGCCTGGCCTGCGGCCGGCTCGCGGGCCGCATCCCGCAGGACGCGCTGCGCACGGCGTTCGGCTGGTTCGTCGTCGTCATGGGCGTGTTCGTGCTCGTCCAGCAGGCCGGCGCCGCCGTCTGGAGCCATCCGGTCACGTGGGCGGGGCTGGTGGCCGTACTGGCCGCCGCGCTCGCCGCCCGGCGGTGGCGCGCCTCAGGCGCCGGCTGACGGTCCGGAGGACGCCGGTTCGTCGCGCACCTGGGCGGCCGTGACCGCCACGGTGGTGACGATGTCGGCCACGGTGGCGCCCCGCGACAGGTCGTTGACCGGCCTGCGCAGCCCCTGCAGCACCGGCCCGACCGCGACCGCCCCCGCGCTGCGCTGGACGGCCTTGTACAGGTTGTTGCCGGTGTTCAGGTCGGGCACCACGAAGACGGTGGCGTGCCCGGCCACCTGGCTGCCGGGCATCTTGGCCCGCGCCACGGCCGGGTCCACCGCGGCGTCGTACTGGATCGGCCCTTCCACCTGGAGGTCGGGACGCCGCTCGCGGACCAGCTCGGTGGCGGCGCGCACCTTGTCGACCTCGGCGCCCGCGCCCGAGGTGCCCGTCGAGTACGACAACATCGCGATCCTGGGCTCGACGCCGAACATCGCCGCGGTGCCGGCCGAGGCGATCGCGATGTCGGCGAGCTGCTCGGCGGTGGGGTCGGGGTTGACCGCGCAGTCGCCGTAGACCAGGACCCGGTCGGCCAGGCACATGAAGAACACGCTGGAGACCAGCCCCAGCCGCAGGATCTCGAACGCCGGCCTGATCGTGTGCGCGGTGGTGTGCGTCGCGCCGGAGACCATGCCGTCGGCCAGGCCGGCGTGGACCATGAGCGTGCCGAAGTAGGAGACGTCGGTGACGGTGTCGCGGGCCAGCTCGACGGTCATCCCCCGGTGCGCCCGCGCCTCGGCGTAGGCGTGCGCGAACCGCTCGCGCAGCTCCGGGTCGAACGGGCTGAGCACCCTGGCCGCGGCCAGGTCGAGGCCGAGCTGGGCGGCCTGGACCCTGATGCGTTCGGCGTCGCCGAGCAGGGTGAGGTCGGCCACGTCGCGGCGCAGCAGGATGTCGGCCGCGCGCAGGATGCGCGGCTCCTCGCCCTCGGGCAGCACGATGTGCCTGCGCCGGGCGCGGGCCCGGTCCAGCAGCTCGTACTCGAACATCAGCGGCGTGACCACGTCGGTCTTGGCGATGTCCAGCCGTTCCAGCAGCAGCGGGCCGTCGACGTGCGCGGCGAACAGGCGCAGCGCCGCGTCGATCTTGCCGCCCGCCTCGGGCGTGAACCGCCCCTCCACGGCCGACAGCCGGGTCGCGGTGTCGAAGGTGTCGTGACCGGTGGCGATCACCGGCAGCGGGATCTCCATGCCGCGCAGCAGCCGTTCCACCGAGCCGGGCAGCTCCGTGCCGCCGGTGAGCACGACCGCCGACAGGGCCGGGAAGCCCGGCGAGGTGTGCGCGGCGATCAGGCCGGGCAGCAGCGCGGCGGCCCGGTCGGACGGGATGATCACCGCCGCGCCCTCGGTGAGCCGCTCCAGGATGCCGGGCAGCGACATCGCGCCCACCATCAGCGCGCTCGCCTCCCGGCCGAGCCCGTCGCGCTCGCCCAGGAAGAACCGGCCGTCGCAGGCGTCGAGCAGGTCGGCGACCGTCGGCGCGCGCAGCGAAGGGGTCTCCGGCAGCACGAACACGGGCGTCGCATGGCTGAACGTGAACGGCCCGCCGGTCGATCGGGTGACCACGACCGCGAGCTCCCGGGCGTGATGGTGGGCCAGCTCCCTGGCGGACACCTCGACCGCCGCGGCGGTGCGGGCGGCCGTCCGGCCCCTGCCGCTCACCACGTTGATCACCGGAGTGCCCAGGTCGGCGGCCAGCCGGGCGTTGAACCCGAACTCCGTCGGCGCGCCCACGTCGGTGTAGTCGGTGCCGACCACCACGACCGCGTCACAGCGCCGGGCCAGCGCGCGGAAGCGGGCCACGATGTCGCCGGCCGCCCGCTCGACGTCGGCGTGCACCTCGTCATACGTGACGCCCGCGCACGCCTCGTAGGGCAGGGCGAGCTGGAACCGGCTGCGGATGGTGTTGACCAGGCCGTCCTCGCGTCCGGCCCGTACCACCGGGCGGAACACGCCCACGCTTCCCACCTGCCGGGACAGCAGCTCGACCAGGCCCAGGGCGACGGTCCCCTTGTTGCTTCCCGCTTCGCCGGCGGCGACGTACACAGCTCGTGTCATGACACTCATTCTCGACGCCCCCGCCGGGTCCGGAACGCCATCGGGCCCGGATCAGTGTCGTACGCCCCCGGGGGAGGTGACCAAGGTCCCTGTCTTGGGGGAAGGGCAGGTGGGTAGCGTCCTCGGCGTGGGGAACCCGTGGACGCTCACGTACGAGGGCTTCGCGCCGAGCTCGGCCGGGCTGCGCGAGGCGCTGTGCACGCTCGGCAACGGCCGCTTCGCCACCCGCGGAGCCACGCCCGAGGGCCGCATCCGCACGCCCGGCACCTACCACGCGGGCTGCTACGACCGCCTGGCCTCGCAGGTGGGCGGCCGGACGGTCGTCAACGAGGACCTGGTCAACCTGCCCGACTGGCTGCCGCTCGGCTTCGCCACGCCCGGCCAGGACTGGTTCAGCCCCGAGCTGGCCGAACTGCTCGGCTACACCCAGGAGCTCGACCTGCGCCACGGGGTGCTGCGGCGGGAGCTGCGCTGGCGCGACGCGCTCGGCCGGGTCACCCGGGTGCGGCAACGCCGCCTGGTCTCCATGGCCGATCCCGCCCTGGCCGCCCTGGAGACGACCTTCACCGCGGAGAACTGGTCCGGCCCGCTGCGCGTCCGCGCCGGGCTGGACGGGCGCGTCACCAACAGCGGCGTCGCACGCTACCGCGACCTGCGCGGCGACCACCTGACGGAGCACGCGACGGGCCACCGCGACGGGCTGACCTGGCTGACCGCGATCACCCGCTCCTCCCGCGTCACCGTCGCGCTGGCCGCCCGCGCCGACGCCCCCTCCCCCGGCTCGCCCGCCCTGGAGCCCGATCACGTCGGCAGCGAGCACGTGCTGGCGCTCGCCGAGGGCGCGCCGGTGACGTTCACCAAGGTCGTCGCGCTGCTGACCTCGCGCGATCCCGCCGTGCACGACCCGCTGTCGGCCGCGCTGCGGCGGGCGGCCACGGCCCCGGGCTTCGCCGAGCTGCTGGAGGCGCACGCCGCGGCCTGGGAGCGGCTGTGGGAGCGGGCTGAGCTGAACGTGGACGGGCCGGAGCTGTCGCAGATCGTCCACCTGCACATCTTCCACCTGCTCCAGACCCTGTCGCCGCACACCGCCGACCTCGACGCCGGGGTGCCGGCGCGGGGCCTGCACGGCGAGGCGTACCGGGGGCACGTGTTCTGGGACGAGCTGTTCGTCCTGCCCTGGCTCAACCTGCGCTTCCCCGAGATCTCCCGCGGCCTGCTGCGCTACCGGTGGCGCCGCCTGCCCGAGGCCCGCGCGGCCGCCCGGTCGGCCGGGTACGAGGGCGCGATGTTCCCCTGGCAGAGCGGCAGCGACGGCCAGGAGGAGACCCAGACCTACCACCTCAACCCCGCCTCGGGACGCTGGCTGCCGGACGTCTCCCACCTGCAGCGCCACGTCGGCCTCGCCATCGCCTACAACGTGTGGCAGTACCGCCTGGCCACCGGCTCCATGCCGTCGTGGTGCGCCGACCTGCTGATCGCCATCGCGCGGTTCTTCGCCTCGCTGGCCGTGCTCGACCCCGTCTCCGGCCGGTACGAGATCCGCGGCGTCATGGGCCCGGACGAGTACCACACCGCCTACCCCGGCGCCGCCGAGCCGGGCCTGGCCAACAACGCCTACACCAACGTCATGACCGTGTGGCTGCTGCGGCACGCCCTCCGGCTCGGCGTGGCCGGCGCGCGGGAGGCGGCGCGGTGGGAGGACATCACCCGCCGCATGCGGGTCGACTTCCACGACGGCGTCATCAGCCAGTTCACCGGGTACGCCGGGCTGGCCGAGCTCGACTGGGAGCGGTACGCGGGCGTCCGCCGCCTCGACCGCGCCCTGGAGGCCGACGGCGACGACGTGAACCGTTACAAGGCGTCCAAGCAGGCCGACACGCTGATGCTGTTCTACCTGCTCGGCGCCGACGAGCTGCTGGCGATCCTCGACCGGCTCGGCTACCCGGCCGACCCCGGCCTGATCCCGCGCACGACCGCCTACTACCTCGACCGCACCAGCCACGGCTCCACGCTGAGCGCCGTCGTGCACGCCTGGGTGTTGTCGCGCTGCGACCGGGCGCGCTCCTGGCAGTTCTTCGCCGAGGCGCTGGTCGGGGACGTGTACGACGTCCAGGGCGGCACCACCGCCGAGGGCGTGCACCTGGGCGCGATGGCCGGGACCGTGGACATGCTGCAACGCTGCTACCTGGGCCTGGAGCCGAGGCCCGACGGCCTGTTCCTCGACCCGCTGCTGCCCGGACGGCTCGGCACGCTCTCGTCGCCGATCCTGTTCCGCGGACGCCGGATCACCGTCGAGGCCGGCCACGACGGCACGCGGGTCGACGGCGTCCCCGTGCCGGGCGGTGCGGGCCTCGTCCTCACGGAGAGAGAGATGATCATGACGAACAGCGGCGACTTCGGACGCCGGGTGGCCCACCACCGCGACCGGCTGGGCCTCACCGTCGACCAGCTGGCCGAGCGCGCCGACATGTCCCCCGGGTACGTCACGTACCTGGAGGGCCACCTCGGCATCCCCGACAGGAACACGGTGACCCGCCTGGCCACCGCCCTGGAGACGACCCCGCAGGACCTGCTGGGCGGCGGCCGCGACCGCCCGCCGGGCCCCGGCGCCGGCCCGGACGAGCCGGTCCTGGAGGTCCTCGATCCCGAGGAGTGCCTGCGCCTGGTCGCGCCGGGCGGGATCGGGCGGATCGCGTTCAACGGCTCGCACGGGCCCACGGTGCTGCCCGTCAACTACCGGCTGCACGAGGGCGCCGTGTTGTTCCGCACGTCCCGCGGCGGCCCCATGGACCAGGACCTGCGCACCGGCCTGGAGGGCGTGGACATCGTGATCGGCTTCCAGGTGGACCGGATCGACGAGGTGCGCAAGGAGGGCTGGAGCGTGCTGATCCAGGGGCCCGCCCACCACGTGCCCGAGGACGAGGTCGCCAAGCTGGCCGACGCGGGCGTCACGCCCTGGGCGGGCGGGGAGCGCCATCTCTACATCCGCGTCGTGCCGCACCAGGTCACGGGCCGCCGCGTGCACGGCCTGTGAACCGTCCGCCGCCGTGGGCCCGCGTCACACGGGGGCGGCGGGCCGCAGCAGGGCCTGTTGCAGCGCCCTGCCCAGGTCCGCGTCGGTGATCATGCCGGTGACCTGGCCGCCCTCGACGACCACCGCCGACAGGCCGCCGACCCGCGACGGACGTTCCAGCAGGGCGGCCGCGTCGTCGTCCGGCGACAGCGCGCGCGGCGGCTTCTGGGCGGCGACCAGCGTCTCCACCCGGGTGTCCCCCCTGCGCTCGGCGGGCACGGCGAGCAGGGTCTCCAGCGAGACCACGCCGAGCGGCGCCCCGTCGAACCCCACGACGGGGAAGACGGACTGGTGTGAGCCGAGCACCACCGCGTCGACCAGCCCCTGCACGGTCAGCCACGCGGGAGCCAGGTCCGGTGTGGCCGTCATGACGTCCCGCACCAGCACTCCCCCGAGGCCGCGCCGGGCCGCCCTGCTCATGATCTCGCCGCGGGCCGCGCCCGCGATGTACCAGCCGGTGATCACCACCCACATCCCGCCCAGCGGGTTCCACACCCAGATCACGACGAACCCGATGAAGGTCAGCATCATGCCGATCGCGTAACCGGCCCGCGCGGCGCCGGCGTCGGCGCGGGCGCGGTCGCCGTGGCGGCTCCACATCAGGCCGTGCAGCACCCGCCCGCCGTCGAGCGGGCTGCCGGGCAGCAGGTTGAACACGCCCAGGATCAGGTTCATCATGGCCAGCCATGCCACGGCGGCCCTGGGCACCCCGGGCGGCAGCACGGCCGTGACGGCGAGGGCGAGACCGCCGAGCAGCAGGCTGGCGGCGGGGCCGGCGGCCGCCGTCACCACTTCGGCCCGTGGCGTGCGCGCCTCGTCGCGGAACTGGGTGACGCCGCCCAGCGCCCAGAGCGTGACGGACTCCACCTCCATGCCGCACCGCTTGGCCACCAGCGCGTGCGCCAGCTCGTGCGCGAGCAGGGACACCATGAGCAACAGCCCCGTGAGCGCGCCGGCGACCCAGTACGCCGTCCTGCCCGCGCCCGGGGCGGCGACCGCCAGGACCCCGGAGCCCAGACCCACCGCCACGAGCACGACGATGGCCAGCGCGGACCAGTGAGCGCCGACGGGGATCCCCGCCACCCGTCCGAAGCGCAGGGTTTGCCTCATAATTCCAGCTTGCATGCTTCTCGACCCTCCTGACCAGGGACGACCTCTAGGGACGGACCACCGCGACGGCGCAGCGGGCGTGGTGCAGCACCCCCCTGCTGACCGAGCCGAGCACCAGCGAGCCGAACGCGCCCCGCCCGTGGGAGCCGACCACGATCAGGTCGCAGGGCGCCCCGGTGAGCGCCTCGACCGGGTGCGCGCTCTGCACGTCCTCCACGACCGTCACCTCGGGACAGCTCTCCCGCCATCCGGCCGTCCTGGCGCGGACCGCCTCGTGCTGGGCGGCCCGGACCTCGTCCACGTCGTAGGCGATCTCCGGGGCGAAGGCGTGCACGGGGATCCGCCAGGCGCGGATCAGGCGCAGCCGGGCGCCGCGCAGCCTGGCCTGCTCGAAGGCGTAGCCGATGGCCGGCTCGCAGACGTCGGAGTCGCCGATCCCGACGCCGATCTCGCCGACCGGTCCGCCGCCCTCGGCGCGCACCACCACCACGGGACAGGCGGCGTGCCCGGCCACGTGCATGGTCACCGATCCCAGCAGCGCGCCGGCGAACCCGCCCAGCCCCCGGCTGCCGATGACCAGCTCGTCCGCCTGCCGCGCCTGATCCAGCAGGACGGCGGCGGGCGTCCCCTCGACGACCTGGGCGTGCAGCCGCAGCGACGGCTGCCGGGCGCGCGCGGTGACCTCGGCCGCCTCCAGCACCTTGGCCGCCGCCATCAGCAAGTAGTTGCCCTGGCCGTAGTCGGGGAACCTGGTGACGGCGTACGGCTGCCGGTCCAGAGCGTGCACGATCCGCAGCTCCGCGCCGGTCCGCGCGGCGTCGTCGGCGGCCCATCCGACCGCCGCGGCGCCGGGGGCCGAGCCGTCGGCTCCCACCACGATCACACCGGCCATGACGCCCCCTCCTCCGGCACTCCGAACCCCCCCGGTCCCGTCATGCCTGCTCCGCACGCGGCCGTACCACCGCGACCGGGCAGGCCGCGTGGTGCAGCACGCCGTGGCTCACCGAGCCGAGCACCGCGGAGGAGAAGCCGCCCCGCCCGCGCGAGCCGACCACGACCAGGTCCGCGGCGGCGGCCGCCTCGGTGAGCGCAGCCACCGGGTGCCCGCGCACCTGCTCGTCGGTGATCTCGACGTCGGGGTTCTCGCTCCGGCACGGGTTCACCCGCGCCCGGGCCGCCCTGGCCTCCTCCTGGAAGGAGTCGGCCAGCAGGTGGCTGTAGGCCGCCCAGTACGGCGAGACCGCCGGCGCCTGCCAGGCGTAGACCACGTGCAGACGGGCGCGCCGCGCACGGGCCTGCTCGACGGCGTACGCCATGGCCTGCCGCGACCCCGCCGAGCCGTCGTCGCCGGCCACCACCAGGTCGTGCCGGACGGCGACCACCCCGCGGACGACCACGACGGTCCCCGAGGCGTGCCCGGCCACCGCCCGGCCCACCGACCCCAGCACCATGCCGGCGAAGCCGCCCATGCCCCTGCTGCCCAGCACCAGGCTGTCGGCCGCGGCCGATTCGACGATCAGCGCGTCGATCACGTTGCCCGCCAGCATCTCGGTGGTGACCTCGACGCCGCCGCCGATCGCGCGGGCCCGGCCGGCGGCGGCCTCCAGCGCGCCGGCGCAGTGGCGGGCGCCGTCCACGCCGAGCACCCACTGTTCGCACACGTGCACGAGCCGGAGCGGCAGCCCTCTTCGCTGCGCGTCGCCGGCGGCCCATTCCACCGCGGCGGTCGATGACGCGGAGCCGTCCACCGCGGCCACGATCCGTCCGCGCATCCTGCCTCCTTCGCGCCTTCGACGTCCCCATACCCGCCAAAACGGATATAAGGGGCGTAAACCCACCAAAAGTCGCCGCTTTCCCCTCCAACTTCGGGACGCCGGAGCGTGACGGGCAAGCAGGCTAGGCCAAGAATCTCCGCGCCTGTGGGGCTCGTCCCGCCGGTCTCGGGCAGGCTCATCCGGCAGGTGACCGGACAGATCTCGCTCCCGGAGGCGGCAGTGATCGACGCACACGCGGGCCGGCCCGTGCTCGTCGGGTACGACGACTCGACCGAGAGCCGCCACGCGCTGCACTGGGCGGTCGCCGACGCGCGCCTGCGCGGGCTGCCCGTCCTGGTCTGCCATGCCCTGCACTGGCCCTACGCCCCCAGGCCCGTCGCCCAGGAGATCATGCGGCACGTCGAACCGGTGGCGCTCGGCGTCGTGGACGCGGGCGTCCGGCGGGCCAGGGAGCTGGCGCCGGAGCTGGACGTGCAGCCGCTCCTGGGCCGGGGCACCCCCTCGGCGGTGTTGCTGGAGGCCGCGCGCGAGGCGGAGCTGACGGTGCTCGGATCTCGCGGGCAGGGCGGGTTCGAGGGCCTTCAGGTGGGGTCGGCCGCCGTCCAGGTGCCCGCGCACAGCGTCACGCCGGTCGTGGTCGTCCGGCCGCCGCTCCGGCCGCCCGCCCGCCAGGACGTCAGGATCGTGGCAGGGCTGGACGGCTCACCCGCCAGCCTGGCCGCCTTCGACCTCGCCCTGGACGAGGCCGCCCTGCGCGAGGGCACCGTGACGGCCCTGTGCTGCTGGACCGACTGCGGGTCGTCGTCCTGGCAGGAGCCGCTGCCCTTCGTGGACTCGCACGCGCTGCGCAAGGGCGCGGAGAACCGCTTCCGCGAAGTCGTCTCCCACCTGGCCCGCAGACGTCCCGAGGTGACGGTGGTCACCGAGTTCCTGACCGAACGCCCCGCGCGCGTGCTGCTGGAGGCCTCCAAGGACGCCACGCTCCTCGTGCTCGGCAACCGGGGGAACGAGGCCCCTCCCTGCCTGCTGCTCGGAGCGGTGACGCAGGCCGCCCTGCTGGAGTCCGGGTGCCCGGTCGCGGTGACGCCCGCGGCCGTGCCGAACCCGCGGCTGCCGCCCGCGTCCGGGTGATCCGGGAGGTCTCAGGAGCTCTCGGGGGCGGTCGCCGGTACCACCGCGACAGGGCAGGGCGCGTGCTGCGGAAGGGAGCTCGCGGTGCCGAGATGCGCCGCCCGCGTCCGGCCGACCACGACCAGCGTCGCCCGCTCGCGGGGCTCACCCTGCTCCACCTGGACCTCCGGACGGCGAGCCGCCCACTCCCCCAGGTCGGCGGAGGCCGCGAGCGGCAGCCCGCGCATGGCCGCCTCGGCGAACGCGAACTCGACGGCCGCCGCGTCCGGCTCCCGCTCGGCCAGGACGACCGGGCCGGGCCGGGTGGCCTTGGGCAGCGGCCCCGGACCGCGTACGACGATCACCGGGCACTCGGCGTGCGCGGCGGCGTACCCGGCCACCGAACCGACCACCACCCTGGGCAGCGCGCTCAGCCCCCGCGAGCCGACCACCACGAGCGTGGCGTCGGCGGACAGCTCCACCAGCCGCTGGGCGGCCGGGCCCTCGTACAGGTCGGTCTCCACGCGGACGCCCGAACTGGTGGAGCGGGCGCACTCGGCGCCGTGCCACAGGACGTGCTCGGCCGCCTTGCGCAGGTGGGCCTTGGCCTCCTCGTCCGCGTCCCCGTACGGCCATTGCCAGGCGTGGACGACGGTCAGCGGCAGGTTCCTGAGCTCGGCCTCGTCCAGCGCCCAGTCCAGGGCCTGGACGGAGAAGTCCGAGCCGTCGTAGCCGAGCACGATGCGATCCATGGCCCTGATCCCTTCAGACGTCGCTGGCATTCAGCCTCGGTCCCGCGAGGCCGGCCGCCCCTGGTGCAGCGGCCCTCCTTGACGGGACCTTGGCCCTCCTTTTCCGGCCGCGCGGGCCGGCGGTCCTTCGCACGTCACCAGGTCCAGTCGCGGACGGCGGGGGCGTCCTCGCCGTGCTCGCGGGTGTGCGCGCGGGCCGCCAGCCGGGCGTCGGCCATGCGCTGGCGCAGGTGCGCCTGGGTGGCGCCGAGCCCGGGGACGCGGTCGATGACGTCGATGACCAGGTGGTAGCGGTCGATGTCGTTGAGCATGGCCATGTCGAACGGCGTGGTCGTGGTGCCCTCCTCCTTGTAGCCCCGCACGTGGATGTTGGGATGGCCGGTGCGGCGGTAGGTGAGGCGGTGGATGAGCGAGGGGTAGCCGTGGAAGTTGAAGATGATCGGCTTGCCGGTGGTGAACAGGGTGTCGAACTCGGCGTCGGGCATGCCGTGCGGGTGCTCCGAGGGCGGCTGAAGCCGCATCAGGTCCACCACGTTGACCACCCGCACCTTCAGCTCCGGCAGGTGCTCGCGCAGGATGGCCGCGGCGGCCAGCGTCTCCAGGGTGGGCACGTCGCCCGCGCAGGCCAGCACCACGTCCGGGTCGGCCCCCTCGTCCGAGGACGCCCAGGGCAGGACGCCGAGGCCGCGGGTGCAGTGGGCGACCGCCTCGTCCATGGTGAACAGGTCCAGCACCGGCTGCTTGCCCGCGACGATCACGTTGACGTAGTCGCGGGAGCGGAGGCAGTGGTCGCCGACGGACAGCAGGGTGTTGGCGTCCGGCGGCAGGTAGACGCGTACGACCTCGGCCTTCTTGTTGACGACCACGTCGAGGAAGCCGGGGTCCTGGTGGCTGAAGCCGTTGTGGTCCTGCCGCCACACGTGGGACGACAGCAGGTAGTTGAGCGAGGCGACGGGCCGCCGCCACGGGATCCTCTTCGCCGACTGCAGCCATTTGGCGTGCTGGTTGAACATGGCGTCGATGATGTGGATGAACGCCTCGTAGCAGTTGAACAGGCCGTGCCGGCCGGTCAGCAGGTAGCCCTCCAGCCAGCCCTGGCACAGGTGCTCGCTCAGCACCTCCATGACCCGGCCGCCCGGGGCCAGGTGCTCGTCGGTGGGCTCGACCTCGGCGTTCCAGGCCCGCGTGGTCGTCTCGAAGACGGCCTGCAGCCGGTTGGACGCCGTCTCGTCGGGACCCATCAGCCGGAAGGTGTGCGGGTTGGCGTTGATCACGTCGCGCAGGAACGCGCCCAGCACGCGCGTGGGCTCGGTGGACTGGGTCGCGGGCGACTTGACCTCCACCGCGTGGTCGCGGAAGTCGGGCAACGCGAGCGGGCGCAGCAGCTCGCCGCCGTTGGCGTGCGGGCTCGCGCTCATCCGCAGCGGCCCCTCGGGAACCGTCCCCAGCAGGACGGGCGCCGGGCGGCCGTCGGCGTCGAACAGCTCCTCCGGCCGGTACGAGCGCATCCACTCCTCCAGCATGGCGAGGTGCTCGGGGTTCTCCCGGACCCCGGCCAGCGGCACCTGGTGGGCCCGCCAGGTGCCCTCGACCGGTTTGCCGTCCACCTCGCGCGGGCCGGTCCAGCCTTTCGGCGTGCGCAGGATGATCATGGGGAGGCGTTCCAGGCGGCCTTCCTTGTAGGCGGCGATCTCGTCGAAGACGGTGTCGAGGGTGCGGGCCATCTCCGCGTGTGAAGGGCCGACCAGGTGCGGGCGGTAGCCGTACCCCTCCATGAGCTTGAGCAGCTCCTGCTCGGGGATGCGGGCCAGGACGGTCGGGTTGGCGATCTTGTAGCCGTTCAGGTGCAGGATCGGCAGGACGACGCCGTCGCGGTAGGGGTCGAGCAGCTTGTTGGAGTGCCAGCTCGCGGCCAGCGGGCCGGTCTCGGCCTCGCCGTCGCCGATGACGCAGGCCACCACCAGGCGCGGGTTGTCGAAGGCCGCGCCGAACGCG